>CAUJJP010000053.1 GCA_963205525.1 Pseudomonadota bacterium
CATGGCGGCCTCCACCGGGGCCACGTTGTTCGTGTCCTCGATGAAGTCGCCCAGATGCGAGTCGTCGTCGTCGCCGATCGGCGTTTCCATGGAGATCGGCTCCTTGGCGATCTTCATGATCTTGCGGATCTTGTCCTCGGGCATCTCCATCTTCTCGGCCAGGGTCGGCGCGTCGGGCTCGTAGCCGAACTCCTGCAGGTGCTGGCGCGAGATGCGGTTCATCTTGTTGATGGTCTCGATCATGTGCACCGGGATGCGGATGGTGCGCGCCTGGTCGGCGATCGAGCGCGTGATGGCCTGGCGTATCCACCAGGTGGCGTAGGTCGAGAACTTGTAGCCGCGGCGGTACTCGAACTTGTCGACCGCCTTCATGAGGCCGATGTTACCTTCCTGGATCAGGTCCAGGAACTGCAGGCCGCGGTTGGTGTACTTCTTGGCGATGCTGATCACCAGCCGCAGGTTGGCCTCGATCATCTCCTTCTTGGCGTCGCGGCTGGCCTTCTCGCCGGCGTTCATCTGGCGGTTGATCTCCTTGAGGTCCTCCAGCGGCACCACGGCGTTCGCCTGCAGGTCGATCAGCTTTTGCTGCAGCTCCTGGATCGCCGGCAGGTTGCGCTCGAGGATGTCGCCGTAGGGCTTGCCGGACGCGGCCTCGCGCACCGCCCACTTCAGGTTGAGCACGTTGGGCGGGAAGTGGCGGATGAAGTGCTCCTGCGCCATGCCGCAGCGGTCGACGCAGATCTTGCGGATCTCGCGCTCGTAGCGGCGCACGTCGTCGACCTGCGAGCGCAGGATGTCGCACAGCTTCTCGATCGTCTTCACGGTGAAGCGGATCTTCATCAGCGTGTCGCTGATCGCCTGCTGCGACCTGTCGTAGGCGGGCGACTTGTAGCCGTCCTTCTCGAACGCCTTGCGCATGTGCTCGAAGTGGCTGCGCAGCTCGGCGAAGACCTCCAGCGCCTGCTTCTTCAGTTCCTCGAGCTTCTTGGTCAGCGCCTTGGAGCCGCCGTTGCCGTCGTCGTCGTCGTCGTCGTCGAACTCGTCGAAGTCCTCCTCGGCGACGTAGTCGTCGGCCTCGTCGTCGCTGACGAAGCCGTCCACGACCTCGGAGATCTGCATCGTGCCGGCAGCGATGCGGTCGGACATCGCCAGGATCTCGGCGATCGTCGTCGGGCTGGCCGAGATCGCCAGCATCATCGCCTGCAGGCCGCCTTCGATGCGCTTGGCGATCTCGATCTCGCCTTCGCGCGTGAGCAGCTCCACCGTGCCCATCTCGCGCATGTACATGCGCACCGGGTCGGTGGTGCGGCCGAACTCGGAGTCCACCGTCGAGAGCGCGGCTTCGGCGGCTTCCTCGGCCTCCTCCTCGGTGGCGGTGGAGGTGTTGCTGCCGCTGATGAGCAGCGTGGCGGCGTCCGGTGCCTGCTCGTAGACCGCGATCCCCATGTCGTTGAGCATGGAGATGATGGCTTCCAGGATCTCCTCGTTGACCAGCTTCTCGGGAAGGTGGTCGTTGATCTCCTGGTGGGTCAGGAAGCCGCGCGTCTTGCCCATCTTGATGAGCGTCTTCAGCTCGGCGCGGCGCTTGTTGGCCTCTTCCTCGGTGAGCGCGGTCTCGTCGAGGCCGAACTCGCGCATCAGCGCGCGCTCCTTGGCGCGGCTGACCTTCATGCGCAGCGGCTTGGCCTTGGCTTCCTTGTCGTCTGCCGCCTCGACCTCGGCTTCGGGCTCCAGCTCGGCCTCGAGCTCGGTGTCGGCTTCGGTCTCGACCTCGGCGTCCTCGATCGCCTGCGTGCTGCGCGCGGTCTTGGCCGGCGGCTTGCCCTTGGCGCCTGTCTTGGCGCCTGCCTTGGCCGGCGCGGCCGGCGCAGCGCTGGCGGTCTTCGCGTCGGCCTTGGTCTCCGCCCTGGCGGGCGTCTTCTTGGCCGCAGCGGTCGGCGCCGGCTCGGTCTTGCCTGCCTTCGCCCCGGCCTTGGTCGCCTTGTCGTCGACGCCGGCCTTGTCGCCGGGCTTGGCGGCGGCCTTGGCACCCGCGGTGGCGGCCGGCTTGGCGCCAGCGGCCGGCTTCGCGGGCGGGGTCTTGGTGGCGTCGTCAGCGGGCTTCTTCGGCGCGTCGGCGGTCTTCTTCGCGGTCATGCGTGTCCTTGGAGGTTGGGCGGGAGTCGCGGCTGGACATGCAGCAGCCGGGCCTGACGCGTGCGCATGCATCGCAGGGGATGCGGTCACGGACAGCCGGCGGTGCTGTCGGGCGGGCAAGCTCGCGTGGACGTTTGCTGATGCAGCCCTGGCGGTCGAGGTGGCCTGGATTGAACCCGTGTCGCGGGTGGCCGGGGACCGGTAGGCGCTGCCGTCACTCTTGCCGCTGCAACGAACCCGCGATTATCGGCTAAGTGCCGGCATCCGTCAAAGTGGCGCTTCGGCGCAGCTGGACGCGCAGGCCCATCAACTCCTGGCCGCGCTGGCGCGCCTCCTGCGAGAGCTCGCCGCATTCCATCAGCAGCTGGAGTTCGTCGTCCACCGCCTGCTGGCGCAGGCGCTGCATCAGTGCCTGCAGCTCGGCTGCCGCCGACCCCTCGCTGCCGAAGTGGTGCAGCGCGCGCACGCGTTCGAGCAGTCCGCCGAGCAGCTCGGCGTCGGGCTGGGCGGCGAGCTCCGCTGCCAGGGCGTCCAGGGTCAGCGCGTGCTGGTCGTGCAGCAGGCGTTCCAGGGCGCCGAAGAAGGGGCCGTGCGGCAGCGGCAGGCCGGCCAGCAGGGCATGGTCGGCTTCCGACAGGCTGAACCAGAGCTCGGTCTGGTGCGCGAGCAGCCAGGCGGCGCGGTCGTGCCGGCTCGCCGCTGCCGGGGTCTGCCTGGCGGCCGCCCAGCGCGGTGCGCGCGGTGCGCGTGCGGTCGGGCGCTGCGCTGCGTCTTCCCGCCACGCCTCCTGCAGCGTGGCGGGCGCCAGCTGCGCCGCCTCGGCGAGCGCGGCGAGGACCTGGCCGCGCAGCATGCCGGCGGGCAGCAGGGCCCACAGGGGACGTGCCAGGGCCAGCATGCGGGCGCGTCCTTCGGCGCTGCCCAGGTCCAGGCCCTCGGCCGCATGCTCGACGAGCTGGCGCGACAGCGGCACCGCCTGTGCCAGCGCCTGGCCGAAGGCCTCGGCGCCGAGCTCGCGCACGTAGGAGTCGGGGTCGTGCTCGGGCGGCAGGAACAGGAAGCGCACGCTGCGCAGGTCGGTGGCGTGCGGCAGCGAGGCCTCCAGCGCGCGCCCGGCTGCGCGCCGGCCGGCGGCGTCGCCGTCGAAGGCGAAGACGACGGCGTCGGTGTGGCGGAACAGCTTGGCCAGGTGGTCGGCGGTGCAGGCCGTGCCCAGGGTGGCGACCGCGTTGCCGAAGCCCGACTGCGCGAGCGCGACCACGTCCATGTAGCCCTCGACCACCAGCGCCATGCCGCGCTGGCGCAGGGCGTGGCGCGCCTCGTACAGGCCGTAGAGCTCGCGCCCCTTGCTGAAGACGGGGGTTTCCGGCGAGTTGAGGTACTTGGGCTCGCCGCGGTCCAGAACCCGGCCGCCGAAGCCTATGACCTCGCCGCGGACGTTGCGGATGGGAAACATCACGCGGTCGCGGAAGCGGTCGTAGCGCTTTTGCTCCGGCCCATCGTCGCCCTGCACGACGACGAGGCCGGCGTCGGCGAGCTGCGGATCGTCGTAGCGCGCGAAGCAGCTCGCCAGGCTGCGCCAGCCCTCGGGCGCGTAGCCCAGGCCGAAGCGGGCCGCGATGCGTCCGCTCAGGCCGCGCTGCTTGAGGTAGTCGATCGCGCGCGCGCTGGCCTTGAGCTGGGTGCGGTAGTGGGCCGCCGCCTTGTCCAGCAGCTCGGTGAGCGAGAGCTGCTGGGCGCGCACCTGCTGCGCACGCGCGCGCTCGCCCGGGTCGGCGTCCTCGCGCGGCACCTGCAGCCCGACCTGCTGCGCCAGGTCCTGCACCGCTTCCGGGAAGGGCAGGCCGAGGTGATCGACGAGGAAGCGGATCGCGTCGCCGTGCGCGCCGCAGCCGAAGCAGTGGTAGGTCTGGCGCGAGGGGCTGACGATGAAGCTCGGCGTCTTCTCGCCGTGGAAGGGGCACAGGCCCTTGTGGTTGATGCCGGCCTTCTTCAGCTCGACATGGCGGCCGACGATGTCGGCGATGTCGACGCGGGTGAGCAGTTCTTGCAGGAAGCCGGCGGGAATCACCCGGCCGAGTCTAGCCCTGCGCTGCGGCCACCCGCGGCCGCCGCGAGCGTGAACAGCCCGTTGTACTGGCGCACCCAGTCGGCCACCTGGGCGGCCGGCATGGGTGCGCCGATGCCGGTGCCCTGGCCGCAGTCGCAGCCCAGGTCCAGCAGCATGCGCGCCTGCGCCGGCGTTTCCACCCCTTCGGCGACCACCGAGCAGCCGAAGGTGCGCGCCAGGCCGATCACGCCTTCGACCAGCGCCTTGTCCTGCGGGTCGTCGAGCATGTGGTTGACGAAGCTGCGGTCGATCTTCAGCACGTCCACCGGCAGCCGCTGCAAGTGGGTGAGGGTGGAGTGGCCGGTGCCGAAATCGTCCAGCGCCGAGCGCACGCCGAGGGCGCGGCAGCGCGCCAGCAGCTCGGAGCTGGCGGCGAGGTCGGCGTGCGCCTCCGACTCGACGATCTCCAGCTTGAGCGACTGCGCGAGCGGCTGCGCGTGGCGCGCCAGCAGTTCCGCCAGCCGCTGCACGAAGTCGGGCTCCTGCAGGTGGCGCGCCGAGATGTTGACGTTGACCTGCAGCTCCAGCCCGGCGCGGCGCCACTGCGCCAGATGATCCAGCGCCTGCGCCAGCGCCCAGTCGCCCACCCGCGCCGACAGCCCGGTGTTGGTGATCAGGGGCAGGAACTGCATCGGCGAGACGAGGCCGCGCTGCGGGTGGTCCCATCGCAGCAGCGCCTCCAGGCCGATCACGCACTGGCGGCGCATGTCGACGATGGGCTGGTAGTAGAGCAGGAACTCGGCGCGGTCCAGCGCCTCCTGCACGCGGCCGATCGCCATCACCCGCTCCTCGGTGCGCCGGCGCAGCTCGGGGTCGAAGAACAAGTAGCCGTTGCGGCCGCTTTGCTTGGCGCCGTACATCGCGTGGTCGGCGTGGCGCAGCAAGGTGTCGGCGTCGCTGCGGTCTATCGGGTAGACGGTGGCGCCCAGGCTGGCGGTGATCTGCACCGGCTCCTGCATGGGGTCGATCAGGTAGGGCTGCGAGACCACGCGCAGCACGCGCGTCACCGCCAGCCTGGCCTCTTCCATCGATCCCGCGCGCAGCAGCAGCACGAACTCGTCGCCGCCCAGGCGCGCCGCGGCGTCGGCCCACAGGTCGCGGCTGCGCAGGGCGCCGCGCAGCCGCCCGGCAAGCTCCACCAGCAAGCGGTCGCCGCCCTCGTGGCCGTGGCGGTCGTTCACCGGCTTGAAGCGATCCAGGTCGAGGTAGCACACCGCCAGCAGGTAGTTGTCGCGGTCGGCGGCGCGCATCGCGTCGCCCAGCAGCTGGGTCAGCCGGGCCCGGTTGGGCAGCCGGGTGAGCTCGTCGAAGTGGGCCTGGCGCTCCAGCCGCTCGCGCGCGACGCGCTGCTCGGTGATGTCGGCGATCGCCAGCACGTGGTAGCGCAGGTCGCCCTGCGGTCCCAGCACCTGCGAGATCGTGGCCTGCAGGGTGGAGAGCTGGCCGTCGCGCCGGCGCTCGACGAGCTCGCCGCGCCAGCGACCGTCCTGGCGCAGCCCGGCCCACATCGCGGCGCGCTGCTGGCGCGCCAGGGGATCGACCGGATTGGGCTGCAGCAGCGAGGGCACGTGGCCGATCAGCTCGGCCAGGCTGAGGTCCAGGATCTCGGTGTAGGCCGGGTTGGCGTCGAGCACGCGCAGGTCGGCGTCGGCCACCAGCAGGCCTTCGTGCAGGTGCTCGAAAAGGCTGACCGACAGGCGCTGGCGCTCCAGCGCCTCGTGGCGCTCGCTCACGTCGACCATGGTGGCGAGCAGGCGCAGCGGCAGGCCGTGCTGGTCGCGCTCGGCGCACAGCAGGTTCAGCTCCACCCAGTGCCAGCCGTCGGCGCTCTGGATGCGCATCTCCTGCTGCCAGCTTGCGAACTCGCCCGCACTCACCTGCGCCAGCGCCTCGCGCAATGGTTCGCGGTCGTCGCCGTGCACGTCGTCCAGCCAGTGCTCGGTGGTCCATGTGCTGCGGTCGCGGTGGCGGGTCAGTGCCAGCCAGTGGGCCGACAGGTGGACCTCGTCCGCGCGCTGGCGGTGCCATTCGGCCACCGCCAGCCGGGCGGCAGCGACCGCGGTGGCGGCGCGCCGCTCGCGTTGGCGCAGGTCCTGGCCAATGCTGCGCGCGCTCAGCAGCATGACGACCAGCGACCCCAGGTAGCCACACAGGGCCGCGATGGCGCTGGCGGCCGAGAGCGCACCAAAAGGACCGCTGCCGGTGGCCGTGCCGGCGCTGGCGACCATGCCTACCCCCAGCAGCGCGAGCAGCGGCACCGACATCGCGCCTTGCAGCAGCAGGCCCAGCAGCAGCACGTGCGGCCACCAGGCCACCGCGGCGCTGCTCACGATGTCCAGCGAACGGCCGCCGAACCAGAGCCAGGCGGCGCCGATGGCCGACAGCGCCAGTGCCATGCGCACCGGATGGCGCCAGCCGGCGGGCGCGGGCTGGCGGGCATCGCGCCCGAGCGCGATCGCCGGCAGGGCGCCGAGCAGCAGACCCAGGGCGTGCCAGGGCCAGGCCAGCAGGTCCAGCAGGGCCGCCTGCGGGCCGCCGGCAGGCGGCAGCGCGGTGCGTACGCCGGCCAGCAGCGGTCCGGCGGCGAGCAGTGCGGCGGCACCGATGACCAGGGCATCGCGTGCGCGCTCCAGGTCGGGCCGGCCGCCCAGGCGGCGCACGAAGGCGCCGGCTGCCCAGGTCACCGCCGCCGTGCCCAGCGCGCCGACGGCCAGGGTCCAGGCATTGGCGCCCGCCAGCAAGCCAGCGAGCGCCCAGACCGCGGCCAGCAGCGGCAGCGCGCGCCAGTGCACGCGCAGCACCATGGCCAGGCCGATGCCGGCGCCTATCCAGGGCAGGCCGGCCATGCCGGGCGGGACGAGCCGGCCGTCGAACCAGGCCGCCAGCGCGAGCGCGGCGGCGTGCACCAGCCACCAGCGCAAGCCGGGCTCGGTCCGGCCGGGCGCCGCGGGCTCGTGCAGCGGCAGGGTGTTCAGA
The DNA here is from genome assembly GCA_963205525.1 of Pseudomonadota bacterium. Next base: position 7,223 of record CAUJJP010000053.1, read on the forward strand.
CCTTGAAGTCCTCCAGCCGCGCCCCCTCGGCCAGCGCCGCCTTCAGCCAGCGTGGACGGGGACCGCGGCCGGCCCAGGTTTCGCCGCTGCTCGGGTGGCGGTAGCTGGTCGCGCGCGGCGCGCCACGGCTGGCGGTGGCCGGCGCGCGGCTGCCGAGATCGGCCAGGGTGAGCCCGTACTGGCTCATGAGGGCCCGCACCTGGGCGATGGCACCCGCGCGCTCCTCGCGCTGGACCTCCAGGATCTGCTGTTCCAGCGCCGTCTTCTGCGCCAGCAGTTCGCTCAGCATCGAGGTGGCCAAGGCGTCGTCTCCGGGGTGTTCATGACAGCCGGCGATGTTAGCAGCGGCCTGCCGCTGCGCATCGGCAATCGCCCGGGCTAGCGGGCGTCAGCGAAAGCCCACCCGGTCCAGCATGCGCTGCACCTCGGCCTGGTTGGCGCCGATCGCGGACACCGGCACGGCATCGATCTTGAACTCGCCCAGGGCCTTCAGGGCCGGGTTCTGGGTGCGTACGCTGGGCACCGCCGGCCACTCGTTGTTGCCCTCGGCGAAGTAGCGCTGGGCGTCCTCGCTCGCCAGGTACTCGAGGAAGCGCACCGCCGCCTCGCGGTTCTTCGCGTGGCGCGCCACCGCGCCGCCGGCGATGTTGACGTGCGTGCCAAAGCTCTCCTGGTCCGGGAACACGACGCCGACCTTCTCCACCACGGCGCGGTCCTCGGGCTTGCTGGAACGCATCAGGCGCGCCAGGTAGTAGGAGTTGGTGACCGCGACCGCGCACTCGCCGGCCGCGACGGCGCGGATCTGGTCGGTGTCGCCGCCCTTGGGCGCGCGCGCCATGTTGTCGACCATGCCCTTGAGCCAGGCCTCGGTCTTGGCCGCGCCCAGGTGAACCAGCATGCTGCCGAACAGCGAGACGTTGTAGGGGTGCGAGCCGGAGCGGATGCACAGCCGGCCCTTGTTGGCCGGCGCGCCGAGCTCCTCGTAGCTGTCGACCTCGCTGCGCTGCACGCGCATCTTGTCGTAGACCACGACCCGGGCGCGGGTGGAGAAGCCGAACCACGAGGAGCCCTGGCCCTTGTCCTCGCTGCGCAGGGTGGCCGGGATGCGCTCGTCGAGCAGCGCGCTCTTCACGGGCTGGAACAGGCCGTCCTGCTCGGCGCGCCACAGACGGGCGGCGTCGACCAGCAGCACGACGTCGGCCGGGCTCGCCGCGCCCTCGCTCTTCAGGCGCGCCAGGGTGCCGGCGTCGTCGCCGTCGATGCGGTTGATGCGGATGCCGGTGGCCTTGCTGAAGTTCTCGTACAAGGCCTCGTCGGTCTGGTAGTGACGCGCCGAGTACAGGTTGAGCACCGGCTGCTGGGCGCTGGCCAGGCTGGCGGTGGCCGCGAGGGCGGCCAGGGCGATGGACTGCAGGGTGTGGCGTAGGCGCATGGAGGTCTCGTTCAGGAGCAAGGAGGTGTCGAGTCTATTGCAAACAAGAATCTTTCCTGTTTGTCAAAACGCAAGATGCGTGCGCGCAGCGGGAAGCGGTAGCGGGCACGATCCCGATCTCCACCAGCGCTGCGCCCGCATGGCGCGCCCGCCACCCGGGATGCAGGTGCGACGGCGCGACACGCGCGGCGCGTGCGGCGCGCGCACCGGCACTTGGCTGGCACGCAGGCCGTGCCCGGCTCAGGCGCTTGGCGGCACGTAGCCGGCGGGTTTGTCTGCGCCTTCGCCGAACAGGAACTGTTCCATCTGCCGCGCCAGGTACTGGCGCGCGCGGGCGTCGGCCAGGCTCAGGCGGTTCTCGTTGACCAGCATGGTCTGATGGCGCTTCCAGATCTCGAACGCCTCCTGCGAGATGTGGTCGTAGATGCGCTTGCCGAGCTCGCCCGGGTAGGGCGGGAAGCTCAGGCCCGCGGCCTCCTTCTTGAGGTAGCTGCACTGCACCATGCGTGCCATGGCCGGACTCCTTCAGTTGAGTTTCTTGACCAGCACCTGCGAGCGCCGGTCCCAGTTGTACTTGCGCTTGCGCGCGTCGGGCAGCCAGTCGGCGTCGACGACCGCGAAGCCGCGCTTGATGAACCAGTGCATGGTGCGCGTGGTGAGCACGAAGATGCTGTCCAGCCCGGCGGCACGGGCGCGCTGCTCGATGCGCTTGAGGATGCGCTCGCCGTCGCCCTGGCTCTGGCTCTGGCTGGAGACGGTGAGCGCCAGCATCTCGCCGGTGTGCGCCTCGGGGTAGGGCACCAGCGCCGCGCAGCCGAAGATCACGCCGTCGTGCTCGATCACCGTGTAGTGGGCGATGTCGCGCTCGATCTCGTGGCGCTCGCGGCGCACCATGGTGCCGTCGCGCTCGAAGGGTTCGATCAGGTGCAGGATGCCGCCGACGTCGTCGGCGCTGGCCTCGCGCAGGCTCTCGAGCTTCTCGTCGACGACCATGGTGCCTATGCCGTCGTGGGTGAAGACTTCCATCAGCAGCGCGCCGTCGACCGCGAAGGGCAGGATGTGCGAGCGCTCGACCCCGCCTTCGCAGGCCTTCACGCAGTGCTGCAGGTAGAACGCCGGCTCGTCGGGCCGTGCCGCGGCGGGCAGGGTGGCGAGCAGCCGGCGCGCCTCGGCCAGCGAGAGCTCGGTGTCGATGCCGGACTCGGGGTCGTCGGACTTCTCGGGCAGGCCGGGCACCTCGGTCATGAACAGCAGCTTGTCGGCCTGCAGGGCGACGGCGGTGGCGGTGGCCACGTCCTCCATCGTCAGGTTGAAGGCCTCGCCGGTGGGCGAGAAGCCGAACGGGCTGAGCAGCACCAGGGCGCCGGAGTCGATCGCGCGCCGGATCGCCGCCGCGTCGACGCGGCGCACGACGCCGCTGTGCATGAAGTCCACCCCGTCGACGATGCCCACCGGGCGCGCGACCAGGAAGTTGCCCGAGATCACGCGCACGGTGGCGTTGGCCATCGGCGTGTTCGGCAGGCCCTGGCTGAACGCGGCCTCGATCTCGAAGCGCAGCTGGCCGGCGGCCTCCTGCGCGCAGTCCAGCGCCACCGGGTCGGTGATGCGCCGCCCCAGGCTGTAGCGCGAGGTCTGGCCCTTCACCGCCAGCTGCTCGGCCATCTGCGGGCGCACGCCGTAGGCGAGCACGATGCGGATGCCGATCGCGTGCAGCAGCGCCAGGTCCTGCACGAAGGCGTTGAGCTTGCCGGCGGCGATCGCCTCGCCCGCGAGGGCGACGACGAAGGTCTTGCCGCGGTAGGCGTGGATGTGCGGCGCCACCAGCCGGAACCAGGGCACGAAGGTGTGCGGGAAAACATGGCTCATCGCGGCGCGAATTGTGCCGCAGCGGTTCCTGGTGTCCGCCGGCCGCCGACGTCCTCCGATGGCCGCCGGATAATCCGCGCCCCGTGTCCGATCCCGCCACCCGCCCCGCGCTTGCGCTGAACTACCCTGCGTCGCTGCCGGTGACGGCGCGCCGCGCCGAGATCGCGCGCGCGATGCGCGAGCACCCGGTCGTCATCGTCTGCGGCGAGACCGGCTCCGGCAAGACCACCCAGCTGCCCAAGATCGCGCTCGAGATCGGGCGCGGCCTGGCCGGCGGCGGGCGCGGCCTGATCGGCCACACGCAGCCGCGGCGCATCGCCGCCACCAGTGTGGCCAAGCGCATCGCCCAGGAGCTGGACACGCCGCTGGGCGAGGTGGTGGGCTACAAGGTGCGTTTCCAGGACCGGCTGCAGCGCGGCGCCAGCGTCAAGCTGATGACGGACGGCATCCTGCTTGCCGAGACCCAGGGCGACCCGCTGCTGCGCGCCTACGACACCCTGATCATCGACGAGGCACACGCGCGCAGCCTGAACATCGATGTCCTGCTCGGCTACCAGCGGCAGCTGCTGCCGCGGCGGCCGGACCTGCTGGTCGTCGTCACCTCGGCGACCATAGACGCCGAGCGCTTTGCCGCCCACTTCGCCGGCGCCGCCGGGCCGGCGCCGGTGATCCAGGTCTCAGGCCGGCTGTACCCGGTCGAGCAGCGCTGGCGGCCCTTCGATTGGGATGAAGCCCCCAGGCCGGCGTCGCCAGCGGGCGCGTCGCCGGCCGCCAGCGTGCCGGCCTCGGGGCGCTCCGGCGGCCGGCGCCGCGACCAGGACCTGAACGAGGCCATCGCCGACGCGGTGGACGAGCTCTGGCGCGACAAGCCGGGCGACATCCTGGTCTTCCTGCCCGGCGAGCGCGAGATCCGCGACGCCGCCGACCACCTGCGCGAGCACCTGGCGCGCCAGCACCGCGGCGGCCCGCCGGCGCAGATCCTGCCGCTGTTCGCACGCCTGTCGCAGGCCGAGCAGGAGCGCGTGTTCACGCCCGGCGACGGCCGGCGCATCGTGCTGGCGACCAACGTCGCCGAGACCTCGCTCACCGTGCCCGGCATCCGCTGCGTGATCGACAGCGGGCTGGCGCGCGTGAAGCGCTACAGCTGGCGCAACAAGGTCGAGCAGCTGCAGGTCGAGCCGATCAGCCAGGCGGCGGCCAACCAGCGCGCCGGACGCTGCGGCCGGGTCGCCGACGGCGTGTGCATCCGCCTGTACGACGAGGCCGGCTTCGGCGCGCGGCCGCGCTTCACCGACCCCGAGATCCTGCGCAGCAGCCTGGCCGGGGTGATCCTGCGCATGAAGGCGCTGCGCCTGGGCGCGGTCGAGGACTTCCCCTTCCTGGAGCCACCGCCGCGCAAGGCGATTGCCGACGGCTACGCGCTGCTCGCCGAGCTCGGCGCGGTGGACGAGGGCAACGAGCTTACCGCCACCGGGCGCGAGCTCGCGCGCCTGCCGCTGGACCCGCGCATCGGCCGCATGATCCTCGCCGGGCGTGATCGCCAGGCGCTGGCGGAGGTGCTGGTGATCGCCGCCGCCTTGTCGGTGCAGGACGTGCGCGACCGCCCGCTGGACCAGCAGCAGGCGGCCGACCTCAAGCACAAGCCTTTCGACGACGAGCGTTCGGAGTTCGTTGGCACGCTCAGGCTGTGGCGCTGGCTGGAGGAAGGGCGCGGCCACGGCGAGCCCGCGCACAAGCTGTCCAACCGCCAGCAGGAGCTGCGCCAGCGCGAGCACTTCATCAACCCGCGCCGGGTGCGCGAGTGGCGCGACGTGCACTCGCAGCTGCACACCGTGGTCGCCGAGCACGGCTGGCGGCTGAACCAGGCGCCCGCCACCTACGAGCAACTGCACCAAAGCATGCTCGCCGGGCTGCTGGGCAACCTCGGCTGCAAGGCCGACGACGACGACTGGTACCTGGGCGCGCGCGGCATCAAGTTCTGGCGCCACCCCGGCGCCCACCTGGCGAAGAAGCCCGGGCGCTGGATCGTCGTCGCCGAGCTGGTGGAGACCACGCGCCTGTTCGGCCGCGGCCTGGCGGCGATCGAGCCGCAGTGGATCCCCGCCGTCGCCGGCCATTTGCTGAAGACCCAGCTGCTGGAGCCGCACTGGGAGAAGAAGGCCGGCGAGGTGCTGGCGCTCGAGCGTGCCACCTTGTACGGGCTGGTGGTCTACGCCGGCCGGCGCGTCAACTACGCGCGCATCGACCCGGCGGGCGCGCGCGAGATCTTCATCCGCGAGGCCCTGGTGCGCGGCCTGCGCGAGGACAGCTGGGACAGCCGGCTGCCTTTCCTGGGGCACAACCGGCGCCTGGTGCGCGAGCTCGAAGGGCTGGAGCACAAGTCGCGCCGGCAGGACGTGCTGGTCGACGACGAGCTGATCCACGGCTTCTACGAGCGCCTGATCCCGCCCGAGGTCTGCAGCGGCCCGCTGCTCGAGCGCTGGTTCCGCGACGAGGTCAAGCGCCAGCCGCGCCTGCTGCAGCTCACGCGCGAGGAGCTGATGCGCCACGAGGCGGCCGGCGTCACCAGCGACGCCTTCCCGCGCCTGCTGCGCCTGGGCGGTGTCGACTGCGCCGCCAGCTACCTGCACGAGCCGGGCGACGCGCGCGACGGCCTGACCGTCACCCTGCCCGTGCACGTGCTCAACCAGGTCGCCGAGGAGCGCTGCGAGTGGCTGGTCCCCGGCATGCTGGAAGGCAAGATCGCGGCCCTGCTCAAGAGCCTGCCCGGCAAGCCGCGCGCGCGCTTGCTGCCGCTGGCCGAGACCGCGGCCGAGCTCGCACGCACGCTGGCTTTTGCCCAGGGATCGCTCGGCGACGCCTTGCTGCAGGCGCTGCGCGAGCGCACCCAGCTGCCGCTGCAGCGCGCCGACTTCAAGCTCGAGACCCTGGCGCCGCACCTGTTCATGAACCTGCGCGTGGTCGACGAGCACGGCCGCCAGCTCGGCATGGGGCGCAACCTGGCGACGCTGAAGGCCGAGCTCGGCGGCCAGGCGCGCAGCGCCTTCCAGGCCCTGGTGGCCTTGCGCCAGGCGCCCGGCGCGCCGGGTGCCGCCGCCGAACCGGCGATGGCAGCCGCTTCGACCGCCTCGCTGCGCCCGGGCAAGGCGGCCGCAGCGAGCGTCCAGACCGTCACCCCCCCGGCCACCTCCCCGGCCACCTCCCCGGCCACCTCGCGCACGACCGCCTCCCAGCCCATCACCGCCTGGACCTTCGGCGAGCTGCCCGAGCTGATGGAGATCAGCCAGGGCGGCCAGGTGCTGGTCGGCTTCCCGGCCCTGGTGGACCACGGTGCGCAGGTGCAGATCGAGGTCTTCGACGAGCCCGAGCTGGCCGCGGCGCGCCACCGCGGCGGCCTGCGCCGGCTGGTGGCGCTGCAGATCCGCGAGCCGCTGAAGTACCTGGAGAAGAACCTGCCCGAGCTGCAGCGCATGGCCGCCAGCTACATGCCGCTGGGCACGCTGGAGGAGCTGCGCCAGCAGATCGTCGAGCTGGCGCTGGACCGCGCCTTCCTCGCCGACCCCCTGCCGACCGATGCCTCGTCCTTCCAGACCCGGCTCGACGAGGGCCGGGCGCGGCTGAACCTGATCGCGCAGGAGGTCGCGCGCCAGGCGGGGGTGGTGCTCGCGCAGTGGCAGGCGGCGCAGCGCAAGCTCAAGGACAGCCGCGTCGACAAGACCACCCAGGACGACGTGGCGGCCCAGCTGCAGCGCCTGGTGGGCAAGCGCTTCGTCGCCGACACGCCCTGGAGCGCCCTGCAGCAGCTGCCGCGCTACCTGGAAGGGGTGGTGCGCCGGCTCGACAAGTGGCGTGCCGACCCCGCGCGCGACGCCGCCCGGCTCGCCGAGCTGCGCCCGCTGGAAACGCGCTGGCAGCGCCGGCTGACCGAGCTCAAGGGCCGCGCCGACCCGCGCATGCAGGACTTTCGCTGGCTGCTGGAGGAACTGCGGGTGAGCCTGTTCGCGCAGGAGCTGCGCACCCCGCAGCCGGTCAGCGTCAAGCGGCTGGACAAGGCCTGGCAGCAGATGCTGGGCTGAAAATCGCGCCCACCATGAAGACCGCTGCCCGCCTCATCCGCCGCCTTCACCGCATGGGCCGCCTCCTGCCCGGGCTGGCTACCACCGTGCTGGTGGGGGCCTTGCTGGTGGCCGCCGCGCCGCTGCACGCGCAAGGGCTGCAAGGGCCGCAAGGGTCGCAAGGGCCGCAAGGGTCGCAAGGGCTGGACCCGGCCCGGGTGCCGCCACGCGAGCGTGCGCCCACCGATTTGTCGCAGACCCGGCACCTGGTGCTGCCCAACGGCATGCGCGCGATCCTGGTCTCCGACCCCAAGTTCAACGTCTCCGCGGTCTCGGTGGCGGTGGGGGTGGGCAGCCTGGCCGACCCGCCGCAGCGCCAGGGCATGGCGCACTACCTGGAGCACATGCTGTTCCTGGGCAGCGAGAAATACCCCTCGGAGTCGGAATTCGACGCCTACTTGCAGCGCAACGGCGGCAGCAACAACGCCTACACCGCGGACGACCGAACCAACTACTTCCTGCAGATCCCGCACGCGGCCTTCGAGGGCGCGCTGGACCGCTTTGCGCAGTTCTTCATCGCGCCCCGCTTCGACCCCGAGTTCGCTGCGCGCGAGGTGGAGGCGGTGAACTCCGAGTTCCAGAAGAACCGCGAGAACGACGGCTGGCGCGAGTCCGCATTGCTGGCGCAGGTGGTGCGCCCCGGCCATCCGGCGGCGCAGTTCAGCATCGGCAGCCGCGCCACGCTGCAGGGAACGACCCGCGAGGAGCTGCTGGACTTCCACCGCCGCCACTACGGCGCCAGGCGCATGACGCTGGCGATCGCCGGCCAGGCCGGCCTGGACCAGCTCGAACACTGGGCGCGCCAGTACTTCGGCCCGGTGCCAGACCGTGCGGCGCCCGAGCTGCGCTACGCGCCGGACTACCTGCCGCGCCAGCCGGCGCTGCGCCTGCTCACCATGGCGCCCATCCAGGACCAGCGCCACCTCACGCTGAGCTTCGCCCTGCCCGACCTGCGCCCCTATGCCGGCAGCAAGCCGGCCGAGCAGATCAGCTTCGTGCTCGGCCACGAGGGCCCTGGCAGCCTGCTCGCAAGGCTGAAGGAACTCGGGCTGGCGAGCGCCTTGTCGGCCGGCGCCCAGGCATCGACACACGACTACGGCGCCTTCGAGATCCGCATCGAGCTCACGCCGCAAGGCCTGCAGCAGGTGCCGCGCGTGATGTCGCTCGTGTTCTCTGCGATCGAGCTGCTGCGCCGCGAGGGCGTGCCGGCGAGCGTCTTCGGCGAGGAGAAGACGATGGCCGAGCTGGGCGAGCGCTGGCGCGACCCTGGCGAAGGCATGGAGCGCGTGGTCGCCCTCAGCAACCTGGCGCTGGACTACCCGCTGGCGCTCGCCGAGCGCGTGCCGGCGCTGTGGCTGGCGCCCGACGGCGCGGCACTGGCGCGCGTGCTGGACTATTTGAGCCCGGACAACCTGCTCGCCACCCTGGTCGCCAAAGGCGTGCCCACCGACCGTGTCGATCCGGTGTTCGGCACCGCCTTCGGCTATCGGGTCGACCCGGGTGACGCCTACCGGGCCTTGCTGAATCCGCCGCCGGAGCCGGCGCTGCGCCTGCCGGCGGCGAACCCCTTCATGCCGGATTCGACCGCTCTCCAGCCGCTGCAGCCGGTGCGGTTGATCGACGAACCGGCGCTCTCGCTGTACTTCGTACAGGATGGTGAGTTCCAGCGTCCCTTCGTCGCCCACGCCCTGCGCTGGGTGCTGCCGCGCGAGCGCGCCAGCCTGGCCGACGCCGCCGCGCTGCGGCTGTACGAGGCCTGTGTCGGTGAGGCGACCAACAGCCTGCGCTACGAAGCCGGTCTGGCGGGGCTGAACAGCGCCATCGGTGCCGGGCTGGACGGGGTGACGCTGGCCGTCGAGGGCTACGACAGCGGCGCCGCGCGCCTGCTCGATGCACTCGTCGCCGCGCTGGCGGACTGTGCGCTGCCGGCCGAGCGTTTCGCCGCCGTGAAGGACCGCGTGCTGCGCGAGCTCTCCGCCTTCGCCCACGCCGACGCCTACCAGACCCTGGGCGAGTCGCGCCGACGCGTCGTGCGCGAGTTCCACTACCGCCCGGACGAGCTGTTGGGGGCGCTGCGCGAGCTGGACCAGGACGCGCTGCGCGCCTATGCGCGCGGCCTGTTCGCGCGTGCCAGGCTGGAGATGCTCAGCCACGGCAACCTGGGGCCGGATGCGGCGCTGGCGGCGGCACGCCGCGTCGCCGCCGCGCTTGGCACCCAGGCGCCGCGGGAGCTGCTGCGCCCGCGTCTGCTGACGATGCAGCCCGGCCAGAGCCTGCGCTTTGGCGAGCAGCTGGAAGTCGACAACTCGGCCTGGCGGCGCGAGCTGCTGCTCGGCGACGCCGGGCCCGAGATGCGGGCCGCGGCGGCGGCGATAGACGCCTTCGTCGGCGCCGCGTTCTACAGCGAGCTGCGAACCCGCCAGCAGCTGGGCTACATCGTGCACGGCGGCACCGCCGGCGAGCTGGACTCCACCTATGCGCTGTTCCTCATCCAGTCGGGCGACCACCCGGCCGACGAGCTGGCCCGGCGCGCCGACGCCTACATCGCCGGCCTGCCGCAGCAGCTGCGCGCGCTGCCGGCCGACCAGTGGCAGGCCATCGTGGCCGGCGTGCGCGCCAAGCTCCAGGAGAAGGACAAGACGATCGCCGAGCGCGCGAGCCGTTTGTTTGCCCTCGCCTACGAGCGCGACGCCGACTGGGCGCGCAGCGCCCAGACCCTGGCTGCGCTGGAGCGGCTGAGCCAGCAGCGCTGTGCCGACATCCTCGCCGCGGCGCTGGCGCCGGCGACCCGGCGCGACCGCGAGTTCCTCGGATTCGCGCGTCAACACCCCATGCCGGCGGGCCTGATCACCGACCTCGCGGGCTGGAAGGCCGGGCAGCACTACGAGCGCTGAGCGCCTGGCGGATCCGGGCCAACCCTGGCGCCG
>CAUJJP010000054.1 GCA_963205525.1 Pseudomonadota bacterium
GCCCCAGCGCCGCGAGCAGCCAGACGAAGCCCAGGTGCATCGCCAGCACCAGCAGGTCGTCGGCGGCGCGCCAGCCGCGCCAGCGCCACACGCGCGCGCCCTGCAGCGCCAGCGCCAGCCAGGCCAGCGGCGCCACGCGCCATCCGAGCACGTCAACGGCAGCCAGGGCGACGCGGGCCAGCAAGGTGGCGATCTCCAGCGCGCGCCAGGCCGGCCGCGGCGCGCCGCGCCCGCGTGCGGCCAGCACGTTGGCGCTGAACACCGGCGTCACCAGCCCGCCGGCCAGGCTGTACATCACCAGCACCGCCCAGACCGCGGCGTGCAGGGCACGCCCGGCGGCTGTGGGGTCGGCGGCGGCCGTGGCCGCGTGCCAGGCCAGGTTGGCCAGCGCGAGGACGGTGAACACCGCCAGCGGCGCCAGCCAGCGCCGCTGCGCCAGCGCCAGCAGTCGCGGCGCCAGGTGCGCGATCAGCGCCAGCGCCAGCAGCACATCGCCCGCCGCCACCCACAGCCAGGGTAGATGGGGCGCAAAGAAGCAGGCGATGCGTCCGAGCAGCCAGCACAGCACCAGCAGCGCCAGCCGCGCCCCCTGGGTCTCGGCGATGCCGGCCCAGCTCGGCAAGGCGGTGAGCACGGTGCCGGCGATGAGGGCCTGCGCAAAGCCGAAGATCATCTCGTGGCCGTGCCAGTCGCGCGGGAACAGCGGCGGCGAGAGCACGCTGAAGTCCAGCCCGATGAGCCCCATCAGGAGCACGGCATAGCCCACCGCCAGGGCGTAGAAGGGCCGGAACGCGGCGGCCAGCCAGGGCGGGGAGCGCACGGATCCGATCGGCGTTCAGGCCTGGCGCGCCGAGGCCTGCTGCGCCGAGGCCTGCCGCGATGACGGCGCGGCCTCGCAGACGGCCGCCGGCTCGCCGCTGCCCGCGGGCGCCGCGCCGGCATCTACCGCCGCCTCGTAGGGACCCGCGGCCGCCTCGTAGGCGGTGAGCGCCGCCGCCAGCTGCTCGCGCATGCGCTGCGCGTGGCGCGCCTTCACGTGGCCGTAGCCACGCACCGACTCCGGCAGCTCGGCGATCGCCACCGCGGCGTCCAGCCGCGCGCTGCAGAGCTGCGCCAGCACGCGCTCGATGGCGGCCTCGTACTCGGCCAGCAGCGCCGCCGAGAGCCGGCGCTCGGCGCTACCGCGCAGCGGGTCCAGCCCGCTGCCGCGCAGCCGGCGCGCGCCGGCCAGCCAGCGCAGCGGCATTCGCAGCCACGGCCCCCAGTCGCGTTTGGCCGGGCCGCTGGCGGCGTCGCCGCGCTGCCAGGGGGTGGCCAGGTGGTAGTGGACTTCGCGCCGGCCTTCGTAGAGCTCGGCGATGCGCGTGTGCAGCGTGCCGTCGCCGAACAACCGCGCCACCTCGTACTCGTCCTTCGGCGTCAGCAGCCGGTGCATCGAGCGTGCCACCGCCCGCGTCAGCCGCTCGCTGCCGGGCGCGGCCTGCGATTCGGCCTGCTGCACGCGCTGCACCCAGGCGTCGAAGCGCTCGACCAGCGCGCGCCCCTGGTAGGCCAGCAGGTGCTCGCGCCGCTGCGCCAGCAGCTGTTCCAGGGTCTGCGGTGGCGCCGGCTCGGCGCTCAGACCGGCCTGCGCCAGGACCCGGTCCGGCTCCACGGCGAGCCGCCGGCCCCAGGCGAAGGCGCGCTGGTTGTCGGCCACCGCCTCGCCGTTGAGCTCGACCGCCCGCATCAGCGCGGCACGCGACACCGGCAGCCAGCCGCGCTGCCAGGCGTGGCCGAGCAGCAGCACGTTGGCGCCGATGCTGTGACCGGCCAGGCGCGCCGCCAGCACACCGGCGTCGTACTCGTCGCCTGCACTGCGCGCCGCATCCGCGGCGTCATGGCCCAGGCGCTGGTGCAGCGCCGCCAGCGCCGCCGCGTGCGGAAACTTCAGCTCCGGATGGCGCACGATGTCGCCGGTGATGGCGTCGGCGGTGTTGATCACCGCCCGCGTGCGCCCGGCCAGCAGGCGCGAGGACGCATCGGCACCGCAGGCCACCAGCAGGTCGCAGGCCAGCAGCAGGTCGGCGTGGACGATGCGCGGCGAGTTCAGCGCCTCGGGCACGCGGCCGATGCGCACATGGGTCAGCACGGCGCCGCCTTTTTGCGCCAGCCCGGTCTGGTCGAGCACGGTCGCCGCATGGCCGTCCAGGTGCGCCGCCACCCCCAGCAGGGCGCCGATGGTGACGACGCCGGTGCCGCCGACGCCAGCCACCAGCACCGACCAGGGCGCGTCCAGCGCCGGCAGCACCGGGTCGGGCAGGCCTTGCTCGTCCACCGGCAGGCCGGCGCCGCGCCGGGGCCGGGCGTCGACCACCGTCACCAGGGCCGGGCACTCGCCCTGCAGGCAGCTCAGCTCGCTGTTGCAGGAAAAGGGGTCGATCGCGCGCTTGCTGCCCCAGGCCGTCTCCACCGGCACCACCGCCAGGCAGTTGGACTTCACGCTGCAGTCGCCGCAGCCCTCGCACACGCCTTCGTGGATCATGACCCGGCGCGCCGGCGCCGGCGCCAGGCCGCGCTTGCGCCGGCGGCGCAGCTCGGTGGCGCAGACCTGGTCGTAGACCATGACGCTGGTGCCGGGGGTGCGGCGCAGCTCCTCCTGCACGCGGTCGAGCTGATCGCGCGGCAGCACGCGCACGCCCTCGGCAAAGCCGGGGCTGGGGCCGTACTTGGCGGGGTCGTCGGCGAGCACGACGATGGTGGGCACGCCCTCGGCCGCCACCTGGCGCGTGAGCATGGGCACCGACAGCGGACCGTCCACCGGCTGGCCGCCGGTCATCGCTACCGCGTCGTTGTAGAGCAGCTTGTAGGTGATGTTGACGCCGGCCGCGACCGCCGCGCGGATGGCGAGCAGGCCGGAGTGGAAGTAGGTGCCGTCGCCCATGTTGGCGAACACGTGCTGGACGCCGGCGTGCGCCGCCATGCCCAGCCAGGTGGCGCCCTCGCCGCCCATCTGGCTGATGGTCAGCGTGCTGCGCTCCATCGCCACCGCCATCAGGTGGCAGCCCACGCCGGCCAGGGCCTGGCTGCCTGCGGGTACGCGGGTGGACCGGCTGTGTGGGCAGCCGGGGCAGAAGTAGGGTGTGCGCTGCAGCGGCAGTGCCGGGGCTGCCGCCGACGCCGCCGCCGCCGCTGGGACGGCCGGCTGCGCCGGCGCTTGCGCCTGCCAGCCGCCGTCGGGGTCCAGCCGGGCCAGCCGCGAGGCGAGCGCGCGCGCCACGATCTGCGGCGTCAGCTCGCCGGTGGGCGGCAGCAGCCAGGGCGCGTGCGGCGTAGGCCATTCGCCGGCCTCGTCGAACTTGCCCAGCACGTGCGGGCGCACATCGGGCTTCCAGTCGTAGAGCATCTCCTTGAGCTGGTACTCGATGATCTGGCGCTTTTCCTCGACGACCAGGATCTCCTGCAGCCCGCTGGCGAACTCGCGCACCGCACTGGCCTCCAGCGGCCAGGGCATGCCGATCTTCATCACCCGCACCCCGAGCGCGGCGGCGCGTTCGTCGCTCAGACCCAGGTCGCGCATCGCCTGACGCAGGTCTGCAAAGGCCTTGCCCCCGGCCAGCACCCCGAGCCGCGCCTGCGGCGCCGGCACGACGATGCGGTTGACCCCGTTGGCACGCACCCAGGCCAGGGCGGCGTAGACCTTCCAGGCCTGCATGCGGTATTCCTGCGCCGGCACCGGGTCGGGCCAGCGGATGTTCAGCCCCTGCGGCGGCAGGCTGGCATCGGTCGGCTCGACGAAGCGCTGCGGGCGGCCGAACTCCACCACCGCCGAGCTCTCGACGATGTCCGACGCGAGCTTGAGCGCCACCCACAGCCCGCTGTAGCGCGACAGCGCCCAGCCCATCTGCCCGAAATCCAGCACTTCCTGCAGGCTGCTGGGCGCCAGCACCGGGATGCCGCAGGCGGCAAAAATGTGCTCGCTCTGGTGCGCCACCGCCGACGAGCGCGCGCCGTGGTCGTCGCCGGCCACCACCAGCACGCCGCCATGGCGCGCGCTGCCGGCGTGGTTGGCGTGCTTGAAGACGTCGACGCAGCGGTCCACCCCCGGACCCTTGCCGTACCACATCGAGAAGATGCCGTCGCGCTGCGGGTCGGGCAGCAGGTGCAGCTGCTGCGAGCCCCAGACCGAGGTCGCGCCCAGGTCCTCATTCACCGCCGGCTGGAAGCGGATGTCGTGCGCGTCCAGGAACTCGCGCGCCGCGTTCAGCTCGGCGTCCAGCCCGCCCAGCGGCGAGCCGCGGTAGCCGGTGACGAAGCCGGCGGTGTTCAGCCCCGCGGCGCGGTCACGCTCGCGCTGCAGCATGGGCAGCCGGGTCAGCGCCTGCACGCCGGTCAGGAAGACCCGGCCCTCCTGCAGGCGGTACTTGTCGTCGAGGGCGGCGTCGGCGAGCGTCACGGCCAGACCTTTCGCGCCGGGCGCGGATCAGGCGCTCGGCTTTGGCTACTGCGGCTACGGGGGACTACTGTGGCTTGGCGCCGGTGAGGGCGATGATGCGGCGGTAGCGTTCGATCTCGGCCTGCAGCAGCGCCGCCAGCTCGGCCGGGCTGCCGGGCGCGGCGTCCAGCCCGGTGGCGGCGAGCTTGTCGACCACCGCTGGGTCGCGCAGCACGCGGCCGACTTCGGCCGCCAGCCGCTCGACCACCGGCGCCGGCGTGCCGGCGGGGGCGAACAAGGCATACCAGTTGACGAGCGAGAACTCGGGCCAGCCGCTCTCGGCAAAGCTCGGCACCTCGGGCGCGCTCGGGTGGCGCTTCGGGCTCGTCACCGCCAGCGCCACCGCCTTGCCGGCGTGGGCGTGCCTGATGCCGTTGCCCGCCACCACCAGGCTGAGCTGGACCTGGCCGCCGAGCAGGTCCACCAGCGCCTGGCCGCCGCCCTTGTAGGGGATGTCGACGATGTCGATGCCGGCCATCTGCCTGAACCAGGCAAATCCCAGATGGTGCGGGCTGCTGCTGCCCAGGGAGGCGAAGGACAGCCGGCCCGGCTGCGCCTTCGCCGCCGCCACCAGCTCGGCCAGGCTGCGCACGCCGGCGCCCGGGTGCGCCAGCAGCAGCAGCGGCGAGGTGGTGAGCCGCGTCACGGGCGCGAAGTCGCGCAGCGTGTCGTAGGGCAGCTTGCCGCCGTAGGCGGCGTTGATGGCATGGATGTCGGTGCTCAGCAGCAAGGTGTGGCCGTCCGCTGGCGCCGCGGCCACCGCCTGGCTGGCGATCACCGAGTTGCCGCCCGGGCGGTTCTCCACCAGCACCTGCTGGCCGAGCGCGGGGGCCAGCCGCTCGGCCAGCAGCCGGGCCACCGCGTCGGTGCCACCGCCGGGCCCGAAGGGCACCACGATGCGCAGCGGCTGGGTCGGGAAGTCGGCCGCGCCAACGGGCGCGGCGAAGGCCAGCGCGCACGCCAGCGCGGCAGTGAAGTGGCGCAGCAGGCTCATGCGGTGCTCCCAACGAGTGCTCAGCCGGTGGCGCCGAAGTCCGGCGCCCGGTGGTCCAGGAAGGCCTGTATGCCTTCGCGCGCCGCTGCCGTGCAGGCCGATTCGCCGAAGGCGCGGTAGCCCACTTCCAGCGCCTGGCTCAGGCTGGGCGCGGCGGCGGCCTGCTGCACGGCGCGGCCGATCAGGCCCACCATCTGCGCGCTCAAGGGCTTGCCGCCCGCCGATGGCGCGGGATCGGCCGGCCAGGCCGGCAGGGTGAGCGCGGCGTCGGGGATGGCTGGCAGGCGGCCGGCCAGCGCCTGCACGCGCGCCACCGCGCGCGCCAGCAACTCGGCCACGTCGTCCGCCAGCTCGTCGACGATGCCCAGCTCCAGCGCCTGCGCCGCACTCAGCCGCTCGGCGCGCGCGAGCATGGCGTGGAACACCGTTGCCGCCTGCGGCCAGCGCCGGTAGGGAACGACCATCGCGCCCAGCCCGGGCAGGATGCCCAGCGTGATCTCGGGCAGCTGCATCGAGGCCTGGCGCTGCGCCACCAGGGCGTGGCAGCGCATCGCGAGCTCGAAGCCGCCGCCCAGCGCGAGGCCGTTGAGCGCCGCCACCACCGGCTTGGGCGCACGGTCCAGGTAGACCAGCAGCCGGGCGCAGTCGCGTGCGTACTGGGCCGCGGCGTCGGCGTCGCCGAGCATGGACGGGAAGCGGCCGATGTCGCCGCCGGCGCAGAAGGCCTTGCTGCCGTAGCCGGTGAGGACGAAGCCGCTGACCTCGGGGTCGGCCTCGTGGCGGCGCAGGACGGCAAGGATCTCGTCGGTCATCTCGTCGTGCAGCGCGTTCAGCGCTTCCGGCCGACGCAGGGTGACGACGAGCACGGAGCCGATGCGGTCGACGACGACGTGACGCGCCGGCGGCTGGTAGGCGGCGAGCGCGCGCGCGGGCAGCGGCATGCCGGGGCGCTCGGCGGCGAAGCGCTGAAGCACGCGCGTGACCTCGGCGTCGCCGGCATCGCGCATCGCTTCCAGCGGGCCGCGCTTGAAGCCCAGGGCGAGCCGGCAGCCGATGTCGAGGTCGGCCGCCGTGCCTATGCCACGGTCCAGGATGTCCACCGCCTGCGACCACAACACGCCGCGCAGCCGGTCGTCGATCGCCGCCGCCTGCTCGGGCGCCACCGCCACCGCCTGCCCGGGCGCCACCGTGAGCCAGCGTTCGACCGAATCGAAGATCGGCGCCGGGCTGTAGTGCGCGCCCTCCTCCGCCGCCTGCAGGCTGTTGGTCTCGACGATGATGGGGTTGCCGTGCGCGAGGTTGAGGACGAAGAAGGGGCCGGCGTGCACGTGCGCCTGCGCCACGGTGTCGACCTGCGCCGCGCTCACCTGGCCCAGCAGCAGGGCCGACTCGTTGCACCAGTTGTCGAACACGCGGTCGAGCATGAAGCAGGGCGCGTCGGCCGTGAGCAGCGGCAGCTTGCCGGTGGCGGCGAAGAGCCGGCGCAGCCAGGCGACGACCGCCGCGTCCACGCGCGGCCAGTCGATCACCTCCACCACCGGGTTGCGCCAGGCAGGCGCGAAGAAGTGGGTCACGGTGGCGCGCTCGGGATGGCGCAACTCGCTGAACAGGCGCGCCGCCGGCAGCGAGCTGGTGTTGGAGCTGATCACCGCCTGCGCGCTCACCTGCGCTTCCACGGCGGCGAAGATGCGGCGCTTGAGCGCGAGGTCCTCGGTCGCGGCCTCGATCACCCAGTCGGCGCCGGCGAGCGCGGCGTAGTCGGTGCTGCCGCTGATGCCGGCGAGCACCGCCTGCGCCTGCGCCGGCTTCATCTTGCCGCGCGCCACCGCCTTCTCGGCGTAGCCGCGCAGGCGTGCCAGCGCGGCGTCGATGGCGTCCTGCCTGAGGTCGATGAGGACCAGCTCGATCGCCGGCAGCGCGCTCTTGAGGTAGTAGCCGATGTCCGGTCCGATGGTGCCCGCGCCTATCACCGCCACCCGCTGCGGTGGCGGCCGGTTGACCGATGCGAGCAGCGGGTTGGCAAAGACGGGGGCGGTCATCGGGGGTCCTTTCACAGGCGGTTCGGATTCAGGGGGCTGGCCCCGGGGCGGCCACAGCCGGTCGCGCCGACCCCGGGGCGGCCAGGCTTCAGGCGGTCACCGAAGGCAGGCCGGCGAGCGCCATCGCCAGCTCCTTCTCGTCGTAGGCGACGTCGACCAGCTTGCCGCTGGTGTAGTTCTGGTAGGCCGCCATGTCGAAGTGACCATGGCCGGAGAGGTTGAACACGATCACCTCGCTCTTGCCTTCGCGCTTGCAGCGCAGCGCCTCGACGATGGCCGCCTTCACCGCGTGGTTGGCCTCCGGCGCCGGCACGATGCCTTCGTTGCGCGCGAACAGCATCCCGGCCTCGAAGCACTCGGTCTGCTGGTAGGACTGGGCCTCGATCAGCCCGAGCTCGTGCAGGTGCGACACCAGCGGCGCCATGCCGTGGTAGCGCAGCCCGCCGGCGTGGAAGCCCGGCGGCGTGAAGGTGCTGCCCAGGGTGTGCATCTTCACCAGCGGCGTGAGGTGGCTGGTGTCGCCGAAGTCGTAGGCGAACTTGCCGCGCGTGAGCGAGGGGCAGGCCGAAGGCTCCACTGCGACGATGCGCCGCTTCTTGGTCTTGCCCTGGCCGCGCAGCTGCTCGCCGATGAAGGGGAAGGCCAGGCCGGCGAAGTTGCTGCCGCCGCCGGTGCAGCCGATCACGACGTCGGGGTCGTCGCCCGCCATCTCGAACTGCTGCATCGCCTCCAGCCCGATGATGGTCTGGTGCATGAGCACGTGGTTGAGCACCGAGCCGAGCGCGTACTTGGTGTCGTCGTGGGTCGCCGCGATCTCCACCGCCTCCGAGATCGCCAGTCCGAGCGAGCCCGGGTGGTCGGGGTTCTGCGCCAGCACGGCGCGCCCGGAGTTGGTGGTGTTGGACGGCGAGGGCAGGCAGCGCGCGCCGTAGGTCTCCATCAGGGCGCGGCGATAGGGCTTCTGGTCGTAGGACACGCGCACCTGGTAGACGGTGACGTCGATCCCGTACAGCGCGCCCGCGAAGGCGAGCGACGAACCCCATTGGCCGGCACCGGTCTCGGTGGTGAGCTTCTTGATCCCGGCCTGCTGGTTGTACCAGGCCTGCGGCACCGCGGTGTTGGGCTTGTGGCTGCCCGCCGGCGACACGCCTTCGTACTTGTAGTAGATCTTCGCCGGCGTGCCCAGCGCCTTCTCCAGCCGATGGGCGCGGAACAGCGGCGCCGGACGCCACAGGCGCAGCACCTCGCGCACCGGCTCGGGGATCGCGATCTCGCGCTCGGCGCTCACCTCCTGCAGGATGAGCTCCATCGGGAACAGCGGCGCCAGGTCGTCCGGGCCGATGGGCTGCAGCGTGCCCGGGTGCAGCGGCGGCGCCATCGGCGTCGGCAGGTCGGCCATGATGTTGTACCAATGGCGCGGCATCTTCGATTCGTCGAGAACGAACTTCGTGGTCATGCGCTGTCTCCTTGGGGGGTTGGCGTGAATGCGGCACCGGATCTCGGCGCCGAAGGCAAAGCCGCCGCGTCCTGCGACGGCCTGTCTGCGGTGCCCGCGCTGCGGCGCAGCGCGAGCTTGTCGGTCTTGTTGGCGGCGGTCTTGGGCAGGGCGTCGGTGACGCGCCAGTGCGCCGGCTGCTTGTAGCGCGCCAGGCGCTCGGCGCACAGCGCCTGCAGGTCCTGCAGCGCCGGCCCGGGCTGGGCGCCGCCGCGCAGCACCACCCAGGCCTGCAAGGCCTCGCCGCGGTAGGCGTCGGGGACGCCGATGACGGCCGCATCGGCCACCTCGGGGTGGCCGAACAACAGCTCCTCGACCTCGCGCGGGTAGACGTTGTAGCCGCCGACGATCGCCATGTCCTTCTTGCGGTCGCAGATGACCAGCCGGCCGGCGGCGTCGACGAAGCCGATGTCGCCGGTGTAGAGCCAGCCATCGCGCAAGGCCTGCGCGGTTTCCTCGGGCCGCTGGCGGTAGCCGCGCATGAGCTGCGGCCCGCGCGCACGCACCTCGCCCGCCTCGCCGCGCGCCAGCACGCGCGTGCCATGCTCGAGGTCGACGATCTCGATCTCGGTGGCCGGCACCGGCACGCCCACCGTGCCCGGCTGCGCCGGCTCGCCCGCCGGATTGAAGGCGAGCACCGGCCCGGCTTCGGTGAGGCCGTAGCCTTCGAGCACCGGCGCGCCGGTGAGCGCGTGCCAGCGCGCCAGCGTCGCTGCCGCCAGCGCCGATGCCCCGGAGTAGCAGGTGTGGACGCTGCGCCAGTCGGTGGCCGCGGCGCGCGGGTGGGCGAGCAGGCCGGTGAAGATGGTCGGGCTGCCGAGGAAGACGCCGATGCGCTCGCGCTGCACCGCGTCGAGCACCGCCTCGGGCTGGTAGCGCGGCAGGATGACCAGGGTGGCGGCGGCGCGCAGCGCCAGCAGCAGGCCCATGGCCATGCCGTAGGCGTGCGCCAGCGGCATCATGCACAGCACGCGGTCGCCCTCGCGGGTGGGCAGCAGGGCCTCGCGCTGGGCGACGTTGACTGCCAGCGCACGCTGCGTCAGCTCCACCCCCTTGGCACGGCCGGTGGTGCCGCCGGTGTACTGCAGCAGCGCCAGGGCGTCGGGATCGGGCAGCGGCGGCAGCGACGGCGGCAGTGGCGGCAGCCCGGCACCGTGCGGCACATCCGCGAGCCGGCGCGCGCCCTGGCCGACGACGATGCAGTGCGCCACACCCAGGCGCTGCGCCACCGGCAGCGCGACATCGGCGAGCGCGGCGTCGACGACGAACACGCGCGGCTGCGCGTCGGCCAGGATGGGCGCCAGCTCGTGCGCGGTGAGCAAGGCGTTCAGCGGTGTCAGCTGGGCGCCGGCCGCGAGCGCGCCCAGCGCGGCAATGCAGGCGTCGGTCGAGTTGCCGACCAGGGTCGCGACGCGCTCGCCGGCGCCGGCACCCAGGGCGCGCAGCTCGTGCGCGAACGCGGCCACCGCGGCGAGGTAGTGGGCGTGGGTCAGGCGCTCGTCGCCGCAGACCAGGGCCTCGCGCTGCGGCGCGCGTGCGGCTGCGGCGGCCAGCAGGTGAAGCACGGTCGGCGCGGCCTGCGGCATGGGCGCGCTGCCGCGCACCGAGGCCAGGGTCTGTGGGTGCGGGGCTTGGTTCATGCCGCCTCCCGCAGGCCGAGGTAGGAGGCGACCACGCGCGGGTCGTGCAGCAGCTCGGCGGCGCTGCCCTCGAGCACAAGCTCGCCGGTCTCCAGCACGCAGCCGTGGTCGGCGATCTGCAGCGCGGCGCGCGCGTTCTGCTCCACCAGCAGCACCGACACGCCACCGCCGCGCAGCTCCGCGACGATGGCCAGGATGTCGCGCACGATGCGCGGCGCCAGCCCCAGGCTGGGCTCGTCGAGCATCAGCAGCTGCGGCCTGCCCATGAGGGCACGGCCGATCGCCAGCATCTGGCGCTCGCCGCCCGACAAGGTGGCGGCGAACTGGCTGCGCCGCTGGTCCAGACGCGGGAAACGGTGGTAGACCTCGGCCAGGTCGGCGGCCACGCCGGGGTCGCCGCGGCGCGTGCGCTGGAAGGCGCCCAGGCGCAGGTTGTCGTGCACCGTGAGCTCGCCGAAGAGCTCGCGCCGCTCGGGCACCAGGGCCAGGCCGAGCGCGACCCGTGCCTCGGTGGGCATGGCGCCGAGCTCGCGCCCCTGCCAGCGCACGCCGCCGCGGCAGGGCAGCAGGCCCATGAGCGCCGCCAGCAGGGTCGTCTTGCCGGCGCCGTTGGGCCCGATGACGGTGACGATGGCGCCCTGCGGCACCCGCAGGCCGACGCCATGCACCGCCTCCACCTTGCCGTGGGCGACGTGCAGCTCCTGCACCTCGAGCAGCGCAGCATGGCTCACGCCGCCACCCCCAGATAGGCCTCGACGACCGCCGGGTTGCGCCTGACATCGGCCGGCAGGCCCTCGGCGATCTTTTCGCCGAAGTCCATCACCACCAGCCGGTCCACCAGGTCCATCACGAACTCCATGTCGTGCTCGACGAGCAGGATCGCCAGGCCCTCGGCGCGCAGCGCGTGCAGCAGGTCCGCGAGGCGCCGCTTCTCGGCGGCGCGCAGGCCGGCCGCGGGCTCGTCCAGCAGCAGCAGCAGTGGGTCGGCGGCGAGCGCGCGCGCGATCTCGACGATGCGCTGCTGGCCCAGCGGCAGGCTGCCGGCGCTGGCGTGCATGGCCTCGGCCAGGCCCACGCGCTCGAGCTGGCGCGCCGCCTCGGCGCGCAGCGCGGCGTCCTCGGCGCGGTCCAGGCGCAGCATGGCGCTCAGGCTGCCGCAGCCGCCGCGCAGGTGCGCGCCCAGCGCCACGTTGTCCAGCACCGACATGCGCGACACCAGGTTCACGTGCTGGAAGCTGCGCGCCAGCGCCAGCCTGGCCATCGCGCGCGCGCCCTGCCCGTCCACCCGCCGCCCGGCCAGCCAGAGCTCGCCGCCGTCGGCCGCCAGCGCGCCGCTGACGAGGGCGAAGGTGGTGCTCTTGCCGGCACCGTTGGGACCGATCAGGCCCAGGATCTCGCCGCTGCGCAGCTCGAAAGACATGTCCTTCACCGCCACCAGTCCGCCAAAGCACTTGCGCAGGCCGCGCAGCTCCAGCAGCGGCGTGCCGGGCGCCGGCTGCGGCCGCCTGGGAAGCGCGCTCGCGCGTCCCGGTTCGGCCGCCGCGCTCGGGCTGGCGACGCGCGGCAGCTTCCGACGCAGCGCGCCCAGGGCGCGCAGCAGCGCCGGCACCAGCCCTTCGCGGGTGCGCTGCAGCAGCAGCACCATGAGGGCGCCGAAGACGATGATCTCGACGTTGCCCTGAATCTCGAACCAGCGCGGCAAGGCATCCGCCAGCCACTGCTTGAGCAGCACCACGATGCCGGCGCCGACCACCGCGCCCCAGACCTGGGCCGCGCCGCCGATCACCGCCATGAACAGGTAGTCGATGCCGGCATTGACGCCGAAGGCGTGCGGGCTGACGAAGCGCAGGTAGTGCGCCTGCAGCCAGCCCGCCAGGCCGGCCAGCAGCGCCGCCTGCACGAACACCAGCAGCTTCAGGCGCGCGGTGTCGACGCCGCAGGACTCGGCCATCGCGGCGCGATGGCGAAGCGCGCGCAGGGCGCGGCCGGTGCGCGAATCCAGCAGGTTGCGCGCCGCCAGCAGCGCCAGCAGGGTGAGTGCCCAGATCAAGGCGAAGAGCTCGCGTCCGCTGTCCAGCACCCAGCCGGCGATCGCCGGCGGCGGCAGGTTGCCAACCCCGCTGTACTGGCCCAGCCCCGGCAGGTTGCCGAAGACGTGGTAGATCGCGATCCCCCAGGCGATGGTGGCGATGGTCAGGTAGTGGCCGCTGAGCCTGAGCGTCACCGCGCCGATCAGCAGCGCCACCAGCGCCACCAGCGCCAGGCCACCGGCCAGCCCCAGCCAGGGCGAGACGCCGGCCAGGGTGGTGAGTGCGGCGGTGGCGTAGGCCGCGATGCCGACGAAGGCCTGCTGGCCGAAGGAGACGATTCCGGCCACCCCCGTCATCACCACCAGGCCCAGGGTCACCAGGGTCGCCAGGCCGATGTAGTTCAGCAGCGTGATCTGGAAGTCCGGCAGCCACGCCGCGGCGGCGGCGAGCAGCGCCGCCGCGCCCAGCCAGCTCATCCAGGCGAGCCAGGCCAGGCGCCGCGGCGTGGTGCGCGAGCGCACCTGGCGCACCGCGGCCTCACTCATCCTCGTCCTCCACCGGCGCGTGGCGCGAACGCAGCGACAGCCACAGCAGCACCGGGATGATGAAGGCGAAGACGATGCTCTCCTTCAGGTTGCTGGCCCAGAACGAGGCGCCGGCCTCCAGGATGCCGACCGCCAGTGCCCCCAGCGCGGCCAGCGGATAGCTGCCCATGCCGCCCAGGATGGCGCCGACGAAGCCCTTCAGGCCGACCATGAGGCCGGTGTCGTAGTAGACGGTGGCGATGGGCGAGATCAGGATGCCCGACAGCGCGCCGATCGCCGCCGCAACGCCAAAGGCCAGCCGCCCGGCCCAGGGCGTGCTGACGCCGACCAGGCGCGCGCCGATGCGGTTCATGGCGGTCGCGCGCAGCGCCTTGCCCAGCAGCGTGCGCTCGAAGAAGGCCCACAGCGCCGCCATGCAGGCGAGCGTGGCACCCATCACCCACAGGCTTTGTGCCCCCAGCTGCAGCGGCCCCAAGGGGTAGCGGGCGTCGGAGATCGGCGTCGTGCGCAGGCCCTCGCCGCCGAAGATGAGCAGCGCAAGCCCGGCGAGCGCGTAGTGCACCGCCATCGAGACGATGAACAGCACCAGCACCGAGGCACCGGCCAGCGGCTGGTAGGCGATGCGGTAGAGCATGGGCCCGGTGGGCACCACGATCGCCAGCGTGAGCGCCATCTGCCAGCCCAGCGCCGGCTGGCGCGGTGCCAGCCACGAGCTTGCCGCCAGCACCGCCAGCGGCAGCAGCAGGTTCAGGCCCAGCAGGCGCGCCATGCCGTGCCAGCCACCCTCGCGCCAGCACGCCGGGGCGTCCAGCAGCAGCACCGCCACGCCGGCCGCGACCAGCAGCCAGACGCTGCCCGGCAGCCGCCCCTGCTGCAGCACGCCCAGGGTGAGCGCGGCCAGGGCGACGAACTCGCCCTGCGGCACGAAGATCACGCGCGTGACCGCGAACACCAGCAGCAGCGCCAGCGCCAGCAAGGCGTAGATGGCGCCGGTGGTCAGCCCGTCCTGCAGCAGCCACAGGGCGATGTCGGCGTTCATGCGATGTTCGTGCGCGCTGCGATCGGGGGTCCGGTGCCGGGTCCTACTTCAGCAGCCGCCACTCGCCGTTCACCACCTGCACGAGCACGCGCGCGCGCTCGTCCAGGCCGTTGTGGTTCTCCGGGGTCGGGTTGTAGACGCCGTGCGTGCCGACCACGTTCTTCACGTTCTCCAGCGCCTCGCGCAGCGCCTCGCGGAACTCGGCGCTGCCGGGCCTGGCCTTGGCCAGCGCGACCTTGGCCGCGGCGTCCAGCAGCAGCACGCCGTCGTAGGTGTAGCCGGCGAAGGCGTTGCGGCTGTCGGCGCCGAAGGCCGCCTCGTAGCGCTTGACGAAGTCCAGCGAGACTGCCTTGGTCGGGAAGTCGGCGGGCAGTTCCTCGGCCACGATGAGGGCCCCGGTGGGCGCGATCGCGCCTTCGGCGGCCTTCTTCGCGGTCTGGATGAAGGGCAGGTTGACGGTGCCGTGGTTGTGGTAGATCGGGCCCTTGAAGCCGCGTTCGACGAGCGCGATCTGCGGCGTCGCGGCCGGCGACCCGGAGGCGCCGACGACCACCGCATCGGGGGCGGCGGCGACGATCTTCAGCACCTGGCCGGCGACGCTGGTGTCGGCGCGGCCGAAGCGCTCGTTGGTCACGACCTTGAAGCCGTTCGCCGCCGACAGCGAACCGATCGCGTTGTAGACCAGGTCGCCCCAGGTGTCGGAGTAGCCGATGAAGCCGGCGCTCTTGATGCCGCGCGCCTTCATGTGCTGGGCCACCGCGCTCATCATCAGCTCGGTGGGCTGCGGCACCACCATGGTCCAGCGGTGGCGCTCCGGCGGCAGCGGCGGCAGCGGCGTGAGCGAGACCAGCGGCGTGCGCGCCTCCGCCGCCACCTGCGCCATCGCCACCGCCGAGGGCACGCCGGTGGACCCCATCATGGCGTCGACCTTGTCCTCGCCGACGAACTTGCGCGCGTTGCGCGCCGCCACGTCGGGCTTGGATTCGTCGTCGACGATGAGGTAGCGCACCGGCTCGCCGCCCAGGGTCTTGGGCACGAGCTGGAAGGCGTTGCGGTAGGGGATGCCGAGCGACGCGCCGGGGCCGGTGGTGCCCAGCGAGACGCCGATCGTGATCTCGGCCTGCGCGCTGCCCAGCAGCGCGGCGCTCAGGGTGACCGCCAGGGTGGCCGCCAGGGTGGCGTTCTTGGGCTTCATCTGCTTGTCTCCTTCGGCTTGGGTGTCAGGCCACGATGCGGGCCTGGTGCAGGGCATCGATCTCGTCGCTGGCGTAGCCGGCCTCGGCCAGCAGCGCGCGCGTGTGCTCGCCGTAGCGCGGCGGCGCGGGCAGCTCGGTGCGCGCGCCCGGCAGGTCGACCGCCATCGGCTGCATGCGCACCGCGCGCCCGCCGCCCGACTCGGCGCCCGACGTGTCGCCCGACGCATGGCCCAGCGTGCCGCCCAATACGCTGCGCGTGAGCTTGTCGGCCAGCAGCGGCAGCTCGCGCACCTGGCGGATGTCGAGGATGCGGGTGGCGGAGATGGTGGCGGCGCGCAAGTCGGCCAGCACCTCGTCGGCAGCGTGCGCCAGTGTGAGCGCCGCCATCTCGCGGTGGATCGCCTCGCGCTCGGCGTGCCGGCCTTCGTTGGTCTGGCGAACCTCGTTGGCCACGGCGGCGAAGCGCGGCAGCGCGGTCAGGCGCTTCCACTGCACGTCGCTGCCGATCGCCATGTAGATGAAGCCGTCGCGCGTCGGGTAGACGTTGGTCGGGATGAACTTGCGGTGCTCGTTGCCGGCGCGCGTGATCTCGTCGGGCCGGCAGCCGAAGTCGATCAGCGGCAGCACCGTGATCAGCCAGGAGGCCGCGGCCTGCAGCATGGAGACGTGGATGGTGCGCCCCGGCGTCCCGGGGCCGCCCTCGGCGCGCTCCAGCAAGGCCAGCAGCACGTTGGCGTAAAGCTCGTCGCCGGCCTTGAGGTCGATCACCGGGATGCCGGTCAGGGTGGGCGGGCCGTCGCGCATGCCGGTCACTTCCATGAAGCCGGACATGGCCTGGATCACCGGGTCGTAGCCCGGCGCCTCGGGCTGCTGCGGCCCGAGCGCCGAGATCCCGGCCCAGACCAGCTCCGGCCTGATCGCGCGCAGCCGCTCGGGCGCGATGCCGAGCTGGGCGTAGCGCGCGGGCACCGTGTTGCAGCAGAACACGTCCACGTCCAGCGACTCGATCAGGCGCTGCAGCACCGCCTGCCCGCGCTCCTCCTTCAGGTTGAGCGCGATCGCCTGCTTGCCGACGTTGGGGGCGACGAAGTAGCTGCGCCTGTCCTCGCCCGCGGCGCCGAATTCGGGCAGCCGGCTGCCGATGTAACGATTGGGGTCGCCCGGCAGGCCGGTGCCGGCCGGCGTGGACTCGATGCGTATCACGCGCCAGCCGAGCTGGGCGAAGCGCAGCGTCGCATAGGGCAGCGACAAGGCCTGCTCGAGCGACAGCACGGTGCGCGGCTTCATCGCGGCAGCCCCTCAGTTCGCCGCCGGCAGCACGGGCACCGGGCGCACCGGCTCCAGCGCACCGTGCAGGGCGCGGTAGACGCGCTCAGGGGTGTAGGGCAGGCTGGCGATGCGCACCCCGGTGGCGTTCTCGATCGCGTTCGCCACCGCGGCGGCGATGCAGATCGCGGGCGCCTCGCCCACCCCCTTGGCGCCCTGCGGACCTTCGCCGTCCATGCTCTCGACGAAGCTGATGTCCATCTGCGGGATCTCGGGCGCGGTGACGAGCTTGTAGTCGCGGAAGTTCGGGTTCTTCACGCGACCGCCCTCGACGACCAGGTTCTCGGTCAGCGCATAGCCCTGCCCCATGACGACGCCGCCCTCGATCTGGCCCTCGATGCCGAGCCGGTTGAGGACGCGGCCGACGTCGTGCGCGCCGGTCACCTTGAGCAGGCGCACGACGCCGGTGCCGGTGTCGACCTCCACCTCCACCACCTGCGAGGCCCAGGCGTAGGCGGCCGAGACATCGCCCTTGAAGCCCTTGTCCTGGTGCACGCTGGGCGGCTCGTAGTAGTAGCTCGTCATCACCAGCTCGGCGTGCTCGCTGAAGTGCAGGCTGCGCAGGAAGCGCGGCAGGTCGCTGAGCTTCTCGCCGCTGGCGCGGCGCACGATGCAGCCGCGGGCCAGCGCCAGATCCTCGGGGGCGCAGCCGTAGCGCGGCGCGGCGGTGGCCAGGATCTTGTCGCGCGCCTTGCGCGCGGCGCCTATCGCCGAGTTGCCGGCGATGAAGGTGGTGCGGCTGGCGTGCACGCCGACGTCCCAGGGCGTGATGTCGGTGTCGTTGTTGACCACGCTGACGGCGCTGATAGGCAGCCCGAGCTCCTCGCACACCAGCTGGGCCAGCACGGTCTCGCTGCCCTGCCCGATCTCGGACGCGCCGGTGATCAGCGTGACGTGGCCGAAGTCGTCAAGCTTGAGGATGGTGCCGCAGCCGTCGCTGGGGTAAATCTTGGCGCCGCCGCCGACGTGCAACATGCTGGCCATGCCGATGCCGCGCTTGAGCGACCCCGGCGCCTGGCGCTGCGCCGCGTACTCGCGCTGCTTGCGCGTGTAGTCGCTGCGCTCGGCGGCGATGCGCAGGCAGTCCTGGAAGCCGCAGCTCTTGAACACCATGCCCTGCCCGGTCACCTCGCCCGGGGCCTGCGCGTTCTTGAGCCGGAACGCGAGCGGGTCCATGCCGATCGCCGCCGCCAGCTGCTCCATGTGCTGCTCGACGGCAAAGGTGGCCTGCAGGTTGCCGTAGCCGCGGAACGAGCCTGCGTAGGGGTTGTTGGTGTAGACCGCGATCGTGTCGTAGTCACAGTGCGGCACCCGGTACAGCGAGGAGAAGGTCTGCATCATGACGAACGGCGTCGTCGCCCCCCACGAGGTGTAGGCGCCGTTGTCGTGGATGGTGCGCACGCTGCGGAAGGTGAGCGTGCCGTCCTTCTTGCAGCCGCTGCGCAGCGTGAGGCGCACCGGCTGGCGCGTCGGCGAGGCCATGAACTCCTCCTCGCGCGTGAACACCATCTTCACCGGCCGCCCGGTGGCGCGCGCGAGGTAGACGCAGATCACCTCGAAGGGGTAGATGTCGAGCTTGCTGCCGAAGCCACCGCCGATCGGCGGCTGGATGATGCGGATGCGCCCCGGGTCCAGCCCCAGGATCTCGGCGAACTCGCGCTTGTGCAGGAAGGGAACCTGGGTGTTGGAGTGCAGCAGCAGGTTGCCGCGGGCGTCGAACTCGGCGATCACGCCCGACACCCCCATGCAGCAGTGCGTCACGTAGTGCAGCGAGAAGCTGTCCTCGACCACCACGTCGCTCTCGGCCTCGCCGGCGGCGAGGTCGCCGTGCGCGTAGCGAAAACGCATCGCGATGTTGTCGGCGCGCCCGGCCACGCCCACCGGCGAGCCGGCCGGCGCGCCCGCGCGCGGCGGGTGCACCAGCGGCGCGTCGGCGGCGAGCGCGGCCTCGGCGTCGGTGACCGCCGGCAGGTCCTCGTACTCGACCTCGATCAGCGCCAGCGCCGCACGCGCGATGGCCTCGCTCTCGGCGGCGACGGCGGCGATCTCGTCGCGCGGGCTGCGCACCCGCTCGCCCTTGAGCGGCAGGTGGTCCTTGGCGACGCCGATCGGGCGCTGGTCGGGGACGTCGGCAGCCGTCAGCACGGCGTGCACGCCGGGCAGCGCCCTCGCCTTCGAGGTGTCGATGCGGACGATGCGCGCATGCACGCGGCCGGCACGCAGGATCGCCGCGTGCAGCTGCGAAGGCAGGTTGATGTCGTGCACGTAGCGCGTCTTGCCGGCCGCCTTCTCGGGCGCGTCGAGCTTGGTGATGCGCCGGCCGATCAGGCTCGCGCCTTCCTTGACCACATCGTTCATCGCTGCTGCTCCCGCGCCAGCGCCTGGCCGGCATCGACGATCGCCTCGACGATCTTCTGGTAGCCCGTGCAGCGGCACAGGTTGCCCTCGATCGCCGTCTTCGCGGCCTGCTCGTCCGGCTGCGGGCAGCGCGCCAGCAGCTGGGTCGCCTGCACCATCATCCCCGGGGTGCAGAAGCCGCACTGCACGGCGCCGTGCTCGACGAAGGCGGCGCGCAGCGCCTGCGCGCGCGGATCGGCGGCCAGGCCCTCGATGGTGGTGACGCTGCGGCCGTCGAGCTCGGCGGCGAACATCAGGCAGGCGTTCACCGCCGTGCCGTCGACGACGATGCTGCAGGCGCCGCACTCGCCTTCGCCGCAGCCGTACTTGGTGCCGGTCATGCCGAGCTGCTCGCGCAGCAGCACGAGCGCGCTCATGCCCACCGGGGCGCTGGCGCGCTGCTGCACGCCGTTGAGGGTGAAGCGCAGTTCGAGCGCGAGCTCGGTGCGCGCTGATTCAGCGGGAGACGACATCTTCGAGCATCCTTTGCAGCATGTTGCGCAGCAGTTCGCGCCGGTACCAGGCGCTCGCGCGCACGTCGTCGATCGGGTTGGCGTCGCGACTCGCGGCCGCCTCGGCGGCGGCGGCGATGACGCCGGCCGCAGGCGCCACGCCTTCGAGCAAGGCCTCGGCGGCGCGCGCGCGCACGATGGTCGGCGCCACCGCGCCGAGCGCGATGCGCAGCTCGCGCAGCCTGCCGTCGGCGGCGCGGCGCGCCGCCAGCGCGATCGCGATCGTCGAGATGTCCAGCGCCTGCCGGGTGCCGCCCTTGTAGAAGCGGACCACCTGGTCGGCCGGCGCGCAGGGCAGACGCACCGCGGTCAGCAGCTCGTCGCTGGCGCGCCGGGTGCGCCCCGGGCCGGTGAAGAACTCCGCCACCGGCAGCCGGCGCGTGCAGGTGGCGCCGCCCTCGTCCAGCCGCGCGAGCTCGACCTCGGCGTCCAGCGCCACCAGCGCGGGGCCGAGGTCGCCGGCCGGCGAGGCGTTGCACAGGTTGCCGCCCACGGTGGCGGCATTGCGCACCTGCTCGCTGGCGAACTTCTCGCCCACCGCCACCAGCAGCGGCGCGTGCCGGCGCACGGCATCGCTTCGCATCAGCGCCGTGACGCTGACCAGGGCGCCGATGACGAGGCGCCCGTCCTCGACCCGGATGCCGTCCAGCCCGGCGACGCGGCGGATGTTCAGCAGCAGCGCGCCCGGGCGCAGGCGGCCGGCATGGCTTTGCGGCATGAGGTCGCTGCCGCCGGCCAGCACCACGGCACCGCCGGGGTCGGCGAGCGCGGCCAGCGCCTGCTGCAGCCGCGTGGGCGCGAGGTAGCGCCTGATCTGCTCCATGGTCTGCGCCATCACGCGGCCTCCTTCATGAAGGCTTCGTCGAAGCGGATAGGCTCGCGGTAGCGGCCGAACACGCCGACCATGCGCTGCGTGATCTCGCCCACGCTGGCATAGGCCTTCACCGCCTGCACGATGGCGGGCATCAGGTTGACGCCGGCGCGCGCGTCGGCCTCCACCCGGGCGAGCGCGGCGTCCACCGCGGCGCCGTCGCGCTCGGCGCGCACCGCCTTCAGCGCCGCGATCTGCTTTCTCGCGTCCTCCACCTTGTAGGGGTGCAGCTCGACGGTCTGGTCGACCTGCTCGCCCTCGCTGCGGTAGCAGTTGACGCCCACCTTGGGGAAGGCGCCGGACTCGATGGCGCGCTGCATGCGGTAGGCCTGGGCCGAGACCTGGGACTGGATCACGCCTTCGCTGATCAGCTTGACGATGCCGCCCGCAGCGTCGGTGCGCTTGATGATGGCGCGCATCTCGTCGCGCATCCGGTTCGTCAGGGTCTCGATGAAGTAGGAGCCGCCGAGCGGATCGACCGTGTCCGCGAGGCCGATCTCCTCCACCAGCAGCTGCATCGTGCGCAGCGAGATGCGCTGCGCGTACTCGCTGGGGATGGTGTAGGCCTCGTCGTAGCAGCACAGCGCCATGGTCTGGGCACCCGACAGCGCCGCCACCAGCGCGTAGTAGGCGCCGCGCACGATGTTGTTCTCCGGCTGCTCCAGGGTCAGCCCGCCGCCGCCGCCGCCGGCGATCATGCGCAGCCACATCGAGCCCGGCTTCTGCGCACCGTACTCCTCCTTCATGATCTGCGCCCACAGCCCGCGTCCGGCGCGGAACTTGGCGACCTGCTCGAACAGGTTGCCGAAGATGTTGAAGTTGTAGGACAGCCGGCCCGCGAACTCGTCCACCGGCACGCCGCGCCGGATGACCTCGTCGGCGTAGGCGCGCGCGATGCAAAAGCCCCAGGCCATCTCCTGCACCGGCGTCGCGCCCGATTCGCGGATGTGGTAGCCGCAGACCGACACCGGGCTGTACTTGGGCGCGTGCTCGGCGCAGTACTCGATGGTGTCTCCCACCAGCCGGATCGAGGGCTGGACCGGGTAGATCCAGGTGCCGCGGCCGACGAACTCCTTGAGGATGTCGTTCTGCGCCGTGCCGCGCAGGGTCTTGAGGTCGAACCCGCGCTTCTCGGCCATCGCCAGGTACATCGCGATCAGGATCGCGGCCGAGCCGTTGATCGTCATCGAGACCGTGATCTTGTCCAGGTCTATGCCGTCGAAGGCGATCTCGAAGTCGCGCAGCGTATCGACCGCCATGCCCACGCGCCCCACCTCACCGGTCGCCTGCGGGTCGTCGGAGTCCAGCCCGCACTGGGTCGAGAGGTCGAACGCGACGTTCAGGCCGGTCTGGCCGTTGTCGATCAGGAACTTGAAGCGCTGGTTGGTGTCGGCGGCGTTCGCGAAGCCCGTGTACTGGCGCATCGTGAACGGCTGCTTGCGGTACATCAGCGGGTGGATGCCACGCGTGAACGGGTATTCGCCGGGCGCGCCCAGCATGTCCACGCCGCCGCTGGCCGCCAGGTCCTCGGCGGTGTAAAGCGGCTGGATCGCGATGCCCGATTCGTTGACCACCGGGCGGATGGGGGTGGGGGGCTTGCTGCTCATCCGAGTCTGGCCTTGATGAAATCGACGATGTCGTCGAGCTTGGAACCGGTGGCGAAGATGGCGTCGAAGCCGAGCGCACGCAGCGCCTCGTGGTCGCCGACCGGGATGTTGCCGCCGTAGATCCAGAGCTTGTCGCCGAGCCCTGCGGCCTCCAGCAGCGGCTTCAGGCGTTCACCGAAGGCCAGGTGCGCGCCCGCCATGCTGGACAGGGCGATGACGTCGGCGCCGTGCTCCAGCGCCGCGTCGCGCACCTGCTCCGGGGTCTGGCGCAGGCCGGTGTAGCGGACGTCGAAGCCGGCATCGAGCAGGGCGCGCACGACGACCTTGGCGCCCTGGTCGTGGCCGTCCAGGCCGGGTTTGGCGAGCACGACCTTGATCGGTCTGTCGGTCATGGGGCAATCTCCTTGGCGATGATCAGCTTGAGGATCTCGCTCGTTCCACCGCCGATGAGGGTGAAGCGCACGTCGCGCAGGTAGCGCTGCACCGGGTACTCCATCGCGTAGCCGTAGCTGGCGAACACGCGTGCGGCCTGGTCGCAGACGCTGGCGGCGGTCTCGGTGGCGTGCAGCTTGGCCATCGCCGCCTCCTTGTGGTGCGGCTTGCCGGCGGCGTGCAGCCAGGCCGCGTAGCGCACCAGGTGGACCGCCGACTCGAGCGCGGTCGCCATCTCGGCGAGCTTGTGCTGGATGGCCTGGAAGCGGTTGATCGGCTTGCCGAACTGCGCGCGCTCGCCCGCGTACTGGCGCGCGGCGTCGAGCGCAGCGCGCGCCACCCCGAGCGCCATGGCGCCGGTGATGATGCGGATCTCCGCCAACAGGGTGCGCAGATGCTGCTCGCCGTCGCCCTCCTCCCGCGACAGACGGTGGCTGTCGGGCACGAAGCAGGCGTCGAAGGCGAGCTGCGAGGTCGGCAGCGCCCAGACCCCCATCTTGTGGATCTCGCGCTCTATGGTCAGGCCCTTGCTGCCGCGCTCGACGAGGAAGATGGTCAGCTTCTTGCCCTCGCCGGCGCGCGCGACGACGGTGAAGACATCGGCCACCGGCGCCGAGGTGACCCAGGTCTTCTGGCCGTCTATGAGATCGCCGCCCTCGACCTTGCGCGCGCTGGTGCGTATGCCGTCCAGATCCGATCCGGCGTTGGGCTCGGTCATGCACACCGCGCCTATCTTCTCGCCGCGCAGCGCGGGCTTGAAGAGGCGCTCGACGATGTCGGCGTTGCCCAG
>CAUJJP010000055.1 GCA_963205525.1 Pseudomonadota bacterium
GCGCAAGGACTTCAGCACCGAGCTCCAGGAAGAAACCCCGGGCGACAGCGCCGGCATCAAGAGCGCCACCATCAAGGTGGAGGGCGAATACGCCTACGGCCTGCTGCGCACCGAAACCGGCGTGCACCGGCTGGTGCGCAAATCGCCGTTCGACTCCTCCGGCGGGCGCCACACCAGCTTTGCCAGCGTGTTCGTCTACCCCGAGGTGGACGACTCGATCCAGATCGACATCAACCCGGCCGACGTGCGCACCGACACCTACCGCGCCAGCGGCGCCGGCGGCCAGCACATCAACAAGACCGACTCGGCCGTGCGCCTGACGCACCTGCCCACCGGCATCGTGGTGCAGTGCCAGGACAGCCGCAGCCAGCACAGCAACCGCGACGTCGCCTGGCAGCGCCTGCGCTCGCGCCTGTACGACCACGAAATGCGCAAGCGCATGGAAGACCAGCAGAAGCTCGAAGACAGCAAGACCGATGTCGGCTGGGGCCACCAGATCCGCAGCTACGTGCTGGACAACAGCCGCATCAAGGACCTGCGCACCGGCGTCGAGATCAGCGCCACGCAGAAGGTGCTGGACGGCGATCTCGACCCGTTCATCGAGGCCAGCCTGAAGCAGGGTGTCTGACCCGTTCTTCAAGTATTTCAGGCCGCTGGCGCTTTCTGGGAGCGCGCCAGCAGCTATAAAAAACAAAGCAAAAAGGATGACCCATGCGTGAAGGACAAGCCGCCGTGACCCGGCGTCAGGACTACGCCCCGCCGGCCTTCTGGATCGACAGCGTCGAGCTGGCCATCGACCTGGACCCGGTCAAGACCCGCGTGCTCAGCCGCATGCGCCTGCGCCGCAACCCCGGCGTGCCGGCGCAGCCGCTGCGGCTGGATGGCGACGAGCTGAACCTCTCGCGCGTCATGCTGGGCGGCCAGGCCTGCTCGTTCCGCCTGGACGGCCAGACCCTGGTGCTGGAAAACCTGCCGGCCGGCGACGCGCCGTTCGAGCTGGAGATCTTCACCACCTGCGCGCCCGAGAAGAACAGCAAGCTGATGGGCCTGTTCATGAGCGGCGGCGACTTCTTCACCCAGTGCGAGGCGCAGGGCTTTCGCCGCGTCACCTACTTCCTGGACCGCCCGGACGTGATGGCCATCTACACCGTCACCCTGCGCGCCGACAAGGCACGCTGGCCGGTGCTGCTGTCCAACGGCAACCTGGTGGCCAGCGGCGACCTGGACGATGGCCGCCACTACGCCACCTGGCACGACCCGCACAAGAAGCCCAGCTACCTGTTCGCGCTGGTGGCCGGCAAGCTGGTGGCGCGCGAGCAGCGCATCACCACGCGCGCCGGCACCGAGCACCTGCTGCAGGTCTACGTGCGCCCGGGCGACCTGGACAAGACCGAGCACGCCCTGCGCTCGCTGATCCACGCCGTGCTGTGGGACGAGGCCCGCTTCGGCCTGCCGCTGGACCTGGAGCGCTTCATGGTGGTGGCCACCAGCGACTTCAACGCCGGCGCCATGGAAAACAAGGGCCTGAACATCTTCAACACCAAGTACGTGCTGGCCAAGCCGTCCACCGCCACCGACAGCGACTACGACGCCGTCGAGAGCGTCATCGGCCACGAGTACTTCCACAACTGGACGGGCAACCGCGTCACCTGCCGCGACTGGTTCCAGTTGTCGCTCAAGGAAGGCCTGACGGTGTTCCGCGACCAGGAATTCAGCGAAGACCTGGCCGGCACGCCCAGCGCGCGCGCCGTCAAGCGCATCGAGAACGTCATCGCCCTGCGCGCCGCCCAGTTCCCAGAGGACGCCGGCCCCATGGCGCACCCGGTACGCCCCGACGAATACCTGGAAATCAGCAACTTCTACACCACCACCATCTACGAAAAAGGCGCCGAGGTGGTGCGCATGGTCCAGACCCTGCTGGGCCGCGAGGGCTTCCGGCGCGGCATGGATCTGTACTTTGAGCGCCACGACGGCCAGGCCGTCACCTGCGACGACTTCGCGCAGGCCATGGCCGACGCCAACCCCGGCAGCGCGCTGAGCGCCCTGCTGCCGCAGTTCAAGCGCTGGTACAGCCAGGCCGGCACGCCGGTGCTGCATGCCAGTGGCCGCTATGACGCCGACGCCCGCTGCTACACGCTGACACTGTCGCAAAGCTGCCCCGCCACGCCCGGCCAGCCGCGCAAGGAGCCCTTCGTCATCCCGGTGCGCCTGGGCCTGGTCGGCCGCGACGGGCGCGCGCTGCCGCTGGCGCTGGCGCAGGGCGCGCTGCTGCACGGCGACACGGCCGTGCTGACCGAGGCCGAAGCCACGCTGGTGTTCACCGGCGTCGACGAAGAACCGGTGCCCTCGCTGCTGCGCGGCTTCTCGGCCCCGGTGGAACTGGAAGGCATGGATGACGACGCCCAGCTGCTGCACCTGCTGGCGCACGACGGCGACCCCTTCAACCGCTGGGAAGCCGGGCAGCGCCTGGGTCTGCGCATTGCTCTGGAAAACATAGCTGCCGGCGTTGACCAGACAAGCGCCACGCCGCTGAATGATGCATACGTCGAAGCCCTGCGGGCGGTGCTGCGCCACCCCCAGCTGGACGCCGCCTTCAAGGCCCTGGTGCTGGAGCTGCCCGACGAGGACTACATCGCCGACCAGCTCGACGTGGTCGATCCGCAGCGCATCCACGCGGTGCGCCAG
>CAUJJP010000056.1 GCA_963205525.1 Pseudomonadota bacterium
CGTTCACCCGGGCCAGGTGGCCGAAGTCGCCCGCCGCCACGCGCAGGTCGCGCGGGCGCGGCTGGTGATCGAGGGTGAGATGGCCAACGACCGCATGACCCTGCGGGTCGAAGCCGGCGAGCGCCCGCCGGGCCTGGCCGAGGCCCTTGCGCAGAGCCTGCGCGACGTGACCAAGCTGCGCGGCGAGGTCGACCTCTGCGCCCCGGGCAGCCTGCCCAACGACGGCAAGGTGATCGAGGACCTGCGCAAGCTCGGCTGAAGGCTCAGTGCCGGTCCGCCATCGGCCCTGATCGGCCGGCCAGCAGTTCGCGGTGCGCCGGCACGGCTTCGCGGAAGGCAGCGCGGAATTCGGGCGGCAGTTCGTGCTGCAGGATGCGGTGGATCCAGGCCACGCCCTCGGCACGCGCGGCCTGGGCAGCATCGGCGTCGCCCAGCGCGAGCCACAGCAGCCACAGGCCGTGCCACCACTCCCCCGGCCAGCGATCGGCCGGCACCTGGTCCGGCGGGCGGGACTGTGCCTCGAGCGCGAGCGCGCGGGCGCCTGCCGGGTCTGCGGCCCGCCAGGCGCAATGCGCCTGGGCCCAGGTGGCCGCCGCGTACAGGCCGTGGTAGCCGTCGCGGCGCGCCTCGTCGCGAAGCGTCTCCAACGCGGCCACCGACGCCGCCGGGTCACCGACGCCGACGGGCCCTGCGTCGGCCAGCGCCAGGTCGATGCGCAGCGCGTCGCGCGCCGGCCGCGCCTCACAGGCCGCCAGCTGCGCCCGCGCCGCCTGCAGCAGGCCGGCATCGTCGAGGCCCTGGCGTACGTTGGCCTCCCGCAGCCGCAGCCGCAGCCGCAGTCGCAGATGCCAGGCGCGGGCGGCCACCCAGGCCGGCAGCGCGGCATAGGTGGCGTCGTCCGCCAGGTCCTGCAGCGCACGGGCCACCTGCCCCAGGTGCAGCCACAGCCAGCCCCGGCTCAGGCGGTCGATGGGTGCACGCACCGGCAGTTGCTCGGCATCCAGCGCCAGCTGCCGTTCGAACCAGCCCAGTGCGGCCCGCGGGTGGGCCAGGTCGCGCTCGGCCAGCGCCAGCAGGTTCCAGCCGATCACACCGGCGCCGTCCAGGCCGTCATGGGCCAGGCGCAGCCGCTCGGCGGCCTCCAACTGCGCCAGCGCCGCGGCGGGTTCGCCGGTGTCCAGCAGGCTGACCGCCAGGTTGAGCGTCCCGATGATCTGCTCGCTGTGCAGCCCCTGCTGCTGCGCGATGTCGATGCAGCGGCGGTGCAGGGGCCGCGCCTGTTGCGGGCGGCCCAGGTTGTCCAGCAGCAGGCCACGCTCGGTGTGGTTGGCGGGCATCGGCCGCTCGAGCCGGTCGACGACGTGCCAGTGACGCTCGAGCAGCGCGGCGGCTTCTTCGCCCTGGCCGGTCATCGACAGGGCCGAGCCCAGCTTGGTCAGCACCATGGCCGCGCGCGCGTCGTCGCCCAGATGAAGCGCCATCTGCAGCGCCGACTGGCCGACCTGCAGACCCCGCTCGAAGTCGCAGGCGTCGATCAGCGCGGCCGCGCGCATCACTTGCACCTGCATGCGCTCGCGCTCGTCCGCCGCCGCGTGCAGGGCCTGGTCCAGCGCCGGCCATGCCGCCGGCAATCCGCCCACGCATTCACGCGCCAGGTAGGCG
Source organism: Pseudomonadota bacterium (assembly GCA_963205525.1). Next base: position 1,663 of record CAUJJP010000056.1, read on the forward strand.
CGCAGCCACAGCGAGGCGGCCGAGGGCGCCTCGGCCACTCGCAGGGCCTGCACCAGGCGGGCCGCCTGCTCGACGAACTCGGCCTCCTCGCGGCGGCGCATCGCGTCGCGTGCCTCGTCCGCCGCCTGCAGCAGCCAGGGCCAGGCGGCGGCGCCGTCGTCGGCGGCCTGCCAGTGCGCGGCCAGCCGGGCCGCGCGACCGGCCGACGGCGGCCGGGCCTGCAGGTGCTGCGCCACGGCGGCATGCAGCCGGGCGGCAATCGCCCGGGGCACGCTGCGCACGGCAGCCTCCAGCACCAGGTCGTGGGCGAAGGCGCTGTCGCGCAGCACCTGGGCTTCCTCCAGCTCGGCCCAGGCATCGGCCAGATCGACCGCACTGCGGCCGGTCACCGCCTCGGCCAGCTCGGGCCCGAAGTCGGGGCCGGCGATGGCGGCCACGCGCGCCAAGGCCAGCGCCGCTGCGCCGAGCCGCCGCAGCCGGCGGTCGATCAGCGAAGCCACGCTCAGCGGCCGCGGCAAGGCGGCCGCGCCGACGGGCATCGCTTGCAGGGACTTCAGCGTCTCCAGCACGAACAGCGGGTTGCCGCCGGTGTGCCGGTGCAGCAAGGGCGCCACCTGAGCCGGGTCCAGACCGGGCAACGGCAGGTCCTGCACCAGCTCGCGCACCTGGTCGAGGTCCAGCGGCGACACGGCCCGGGTGGCCAGGCCGCAGCCTTCCTCCAGCGCCTCGCGCACGGCCTGGACAATCGCGGCCCCTTCCGCGGGCCGCTGCGTGAACAGCCACGCCGGGCGCAGCACCTCGTCACCCACCAGCGCCGGCAGCAATTCCAGCGTGGCCGCGTCGCTGAAGTGCAGGTCGTCCAGCGCCACCACCTGCAGGCGCGCATCGGCCAGCACCCGCTGCACGGCGTCTTGCAGCAGCAGCCGCTCGCCCTCGGGCGGCGGCGGCACGGCAGTCCGCAACTGCGGCAGCAGGCGGGACAGGACGCCCGGCTGCGGCAGTGCCGGCTGGCGCTCGAACAGCCGGCACAGCAGGCGGGCCAGGGTCGAGTAGGGCACGCCGGCATCGCCCACCTGGGCCTTGACGATCACCGCATCGCAGGCATGCTGCAGCGCTTCGGCCAGCAGGCGTGACTTGCCCATGCCGGCCTCGCCCACCAGCAGCAGCGGCCGGCGGCCGGCCACCGCCTCCTGCAGCGCCGCCAGTTCGGGCGCCCGCCCGACCAGCCGCGGCGGGCGCAGCAGCGCCAGGCCGGCAGCGCTGGCCACGGCCAGCGTTTGCGGCGGGCTGGCCAAGGCGCTGGACACGGTCTGCATCAGCGCCCGCGTCTGCGCGCTGGGCGCCTGCCCGAACTCGCGCGCCAGCAGCGTCTTCAGCGTCTCGAAGGCAGCCTGCGCCCGGGCGAGGTCGCCAGCCAGGTAGTGCAGGCGGATCAGCGCACGGTGACAGGCCTCCGACAAGGGCTCGATGCCCAGCTGGCGCTGCACGCAGTCGATCGCATCGGGCCAGCGCTGTTCGGCCTCCGCCGCCTGCGCCGCCGAGTGCAGCGCCCCCAGTCGGCGCTGGCGCTGCTGCTCACGCGCCTGCACGAGCCAGCGCGAGTGCTCGTCCTGCGCGTCCAGCGTCACGCCCTGAAGCAGTTCGCCGGCCCGTGGATCGTCGGTCGGATCGACCGTCAACCCCGGCACCAGCGCCAGCGTGCCATGGCCGCCGATCCACTCGCCCCCAGCCTGCTGCCGCAGCCGCAGCAGGCGCTGGCGCAGGTTGGCACGCGCCCGGGCCGGCTCGGCATCGGGCCACAGCTGGGCGGCCAGCAAGGCCCTGGGTTGCGGGCCCTGCAGCGCCAGCCGGGCCGCGATCACGGCCGCCAGCCCATCGAGCTCGATCGTCCGTGGCCCGACGCGCAGTTGCGCTGCGCCGGTCAGGCGAAGGGCCGATGCTTCAACCATGCCTGATCATCACATGGTCATCGCATCGGCTGCTCCGGCGCCGGGCCCGGCCTCGCGTCAGCCCCGCTGCGAGCGGCGGCGCGCGCGGGCCCCCATGGCCAACGCCAGGCCGGCACAGGCCAGGCTGCCGGGCTCGGGCACGGTGCCGCCGGGCAGGTCGTAGGTGAGGCCGAAGCGGCCCACCACCGCGCTGCCGTCGACGTCGCTCAGCGGCACGGGCAGGCCGCCCAACAGTACGTCGGGGTTGTTCTGAACCTCCAGTCCCAGCCGATAGGCACCCGGCGCACCCAGGAGGCCCGACAGCGTCAGCACGCCCGCGGGCAAGGCCTCACCCAGCGTGGCCGTCGCGATGAACTGGCCGATACCGTGGGTCGACAGGACCAGCGAGGCGAAGTCGTCAACCCCCCAGAACTCGTAGGTCAAGTGGGCGTTCGTCGCGCCGACCGGCAGCGTGAAGTCGATGAAGGCCTGCCAGCTGCCGGTGAAGCCGGCCGCCGTCGCGCCGGGCAGCCAGTTGCCGTCGGCATAACCGGTGCTGGTGATCGAAATGCACTGCGGTGCCCCGGCGCCGACGCCGGTGCAGTCGAAGGCAAACGCCGGCCCCGATCGGCCGCTGTTGTTTTCGACGTCGTTGTAGCTCACGGTCCAGCCGGCGCCGGTGGACAGGTCGATCGTCATCGGCGTCGCGCCCGCCGGTGCAGCAGCGGCAGCCAGGGCCAGCAGCCCGCAGGCGGCCAGCCCCCGTTTCGTCGTCAGATGTTTCAGCATTGCAGTTCCCCGAGCTTTGTGCAGGACCATCCCTGCGCCGGCCATCATCGGCAGCCGGCGTCACGCCAGCGTCACGGGGCGGGCCACGGCATCCCCTGCACGTGCGCCTACGCCTGCGCCTGCGCAACGGCCTGTTCAGCTCAGCCGCAGCGGAATCGTCACCGGCCCGTCGTTGACGAGGTGCACCTGCATGTCGGCACCGAAGCGGCCGGCTTCGACGACCGGGTGTCGCTGCCGCGCCAGCCGCAGCACCGCATCGAAGAGCGCCCGGCCCTGTGCCGGCGGTGC
>CAUJJP010000057.1 GCA_963205525.1 Pseudomonadota bacterium
GCAGAGATGAAGAAGACGCCGAAGAACTCGACGCCGCCCGCCGCGTCGCCCGAGGTAGACCAAGGGCCCGTTTACCTTGAACCGCACGAGATGATTGCCGAGCCTGGCATTCAAAACGCCGCCGCGCTGGAGCCTTGGGGCGTGTTCGGCGACCTCGACATAAGCCACCTATCGCGCCAGCTGGTGACCTCGACGCGCAAGGTGACGAAAGACGGCGACCTGCAAGGCGCCGAGGCGATGCTTTACGGGCAGGCGCTGGCGCTGCAAACCATCTTCACGAACCTATCAAGGCGCGCCGCGAAGAACGCCGGGGAGTACATGGGCGCGGCCGACACCTACCTACGGCTGGCGCTGAAGGCGCAGGCTCAGTGCCGCGCGACCCTGGAAACGCTGGCCGCCATCAAGAATCCGCCCGTGGTGTTCGCCCGTCAAGCCAACATCGCGCACGGGCCGCAACAAGTGAACAACGGGCACGGACCGCAGAAAACGGAACAGTACGCGCCCGCGAGCGCGCGCCCGGGGGAAACCGCATCCACGCCGACCGAACTTTTAGAGGACCGCACGCATGGCCGCACGCAACTGGACCCGGGAGCAGCGCCAGCAGCAAGCGCAGCGCATCCGCAGCTGGTGCCCGTGGGAACACTCGACCGGCCCCCGCACCGCTGAAGGCAAGGCCGCCGCGTCGCGCAACGGCTGGAAGGGAGGGCATCGGGAGATGCTGCGCGAACTGGCGCGCGCCCTGGCTGCGCAACGCGAGGCGCTGGGGGACCGATAGCCCGGCGCCCTGCCTGTAAATACAGGGGAAGAACAGCGACCGCAGGCGCGCCACGCCCGCCACCGCCCCGAGCCCGGCCGCTGCGCCGGGTTCGTCGTTTCGCGGGCCGCGCTGGGCAAATCGGCTTACATCCGCCGTTACATCGGCACACCGAAAGACAAACGGGTTAGTGACCACTACGCCACTAACCCGCGTCATTACTTGGTGCCGGTGACCGGAGTCGAACTGGTGACCTTCGCATTACGAATGCGCTGCTCTACCAACTGAGCTACACCGGCGAAAGCCCACGAGTATAGCGCCCGCGTCGTGCCCCCAGCGCAGCTCGTGTGCAGCTGCGATGCCGGCGCAAGGCATGCCTATTCGGCGTGGTAGCTGGTGACGCGTTCGACCTCGTTGCGCGAGCCCAGGATCACGCTCACCCGCTCGTGCAACTTGCGCGGCTGCACGTCCAGAATGCGCTCGCGTCCGTTGGTGGCCATGCCGCCGGCCTGCTCGACGAGCATGGACATCGGGTTGGCCTCGTACATCAGGCGCAGCTTGCCGGGCTTGGCGGGTTCGCGCTGGTCCCAGGGGTACATGAAGATGCCGCCGCGCGTGAGCACGCGGTGCACGTCGGCCACCATGCTGGCGACCCAGCGCATGTTGAAGTCCTTGCCGCGCGGGCCATCCTTGCCCTGCAGGCATTCGTCGATGTAGCGCCGCACCGGCGGCGCCCAGTGGCGCATGTTGGACATGTTGATCGCGAACTCGCGCGTGTCCTCCGGGATCCGCACGTCATCTTCGGTGAGCAGCCAGGAGCCGCTTTCGCGGTCGAGGGTGAACATCACGACCCCGGCGCCCACGGTCAGCACGAGCATGGTCTGCGGGCCGTAGACGCAGTAGCCGGCAGCGGCCTGCTGGCGCCCGGGCTGCAGGAAGTCCTGCTCGCCCACTCCGTGGCTGTGGTCGGTCTTGCGCAGGACGCTGAAGATGGTGCCGATGGAGACGTTGACGTCGATGTTGCTGCTGCCGTCCAGGGGATCGAACAGCAGCAGGTACTCGCCCTGGGGGTAGCGGTTGGGAACGACGTAGATCGAGTCCATCTCCTCGCTCGCCATCGCGGCGAGGTGGCCGCCCCATTCGTTGGCCTCCACCAGCACCTCGTTGGCGATCACGTCCAGGCGCTTTTGCACCTCGCCCTGCACGTTCTCGCTGCCGGCGCTGCCCAGCACGTCGCCGAGTTCGCCCTTGTTGACCGAGATCGCGATGCGCTTGCCGGCGCGCGCGACGACCTCGATCAGCAGCCGCAGCTGGGCCGGGATGTTGTCGTGCTCGCGCTGCTGCTCGATCAGGTATTGGGTGAGGCTGATGCGTCGCTTCATGTCAGTCCTGCTCCAGGGTGCGGGTGATGATCTCGCGCAGGTCGGGGCTCAGGTCGGGCCGGGCCGCCACCCGCGCCAGCGCCTCGTGCGCGGCGCCGCGCTGCGGCTCGACCAGCACCCGCCAGCGGTCCATGGCGCGTGCCAGACGGGCCGCGATCTGCGGGTTGATGGCGTCCAGCGCGAGCAGCTGCTCGCTCCAGAACACGTAGCCGGCGGCGTCGGCGCGGTGGAAGGCGGCCGGGTTGCCCACGCACAGCGCAAACAGCAGGCTGCGCGCGCGGTTCGGGTTGCGCAGCGTGAAGTCCGGGTGCTTGAGCAGCGCGCGCGCCTGCGCCAGGACGCCACCGCCGCCGTCGGCCACCGGCTCGCTGGCCTGTGCCTGGACGGCGAACCACTTGTCCAGCACCAGGGGGTTGCCGTGCGCGCTGGTGTGGAAGTGCGCCAGCGCCTGCGCCGCCAGCGGCGCGCGCGCGGCCACCAGGGCCTGCAGGGCGCCAAAGCGGTCGGTCATGTGCGGGGCGTCCTTCACCCGCTGGTAGGCGCGGCCCGGCCAGACCGGATCGCCATTGGCCGTGGCCTGGCGCACCCGCATCGCCAGCGCCAGGTTGGCGAGCGCGCGCCGCCCGGCCTGGGCGGCGTCGGGCCGGTAGCCTGCGTTGAGCTGGTTGGCGCTCCAGGCGCGCTCCCAGTCGGCGGCGAGCGCCTGCGCGAGCTGGTCGAGCATGGCCTCGCGCACGGCGTGGATGCGCGGCGGGTCGACCTGCGCGAGCTGCTCGGCCACATAGGCCTCGTTGGGCAGCGTCAGGGCCAGGGCGCGGAAGCCCGGGTGCAGGCGCTCGTCGTTCAGCAGCGCGCGCAAGGCCTGCAGGCTGGCTTCGTCCAGCGCAGCCGGCCCGCCGTCCGTCAGCGCTGCCAGCATGCGCCGCAGCACCAGGCGCTGGCCGGCTTCCCAGCGGTTGAAGGGGTCGCCGTCGTGCCCCAGCAGCACGCGCAGGGCGGCGTCGTCCAGCCCGTCGTCCAGCACCACCGGGGCCGAGAAGCCGCGCAGCAGCGAAGGCACCGGCGGCTCGCCGATGCCCTCGAAGACGAAGCTCTGCTCGGCCTCGGTCAGCACCAGCAGGCGCTGCGCCAGCTCGCGCCCGTCTTGCGCCAGCAGCGCGCTCGCCACCGGGATCAGCTGCGGCAGCTTGTGCGGCTGGCCGGGCGAGGGCGGGTTCTCCTGGCGCAGGCTCAGGGTGTAGCGCTGCGCGTCGGCGTCCCAGTGGCCGCGCGCGTGCAGCAGCGGCGTGCCGGCCTGCGCGTACCAGCGCTTGAAGAGCTCCAGGTGGGTGGCCAGGGCGCTGTCGGGGTTGGCGTCGGCGACCGCCTGGGCGAAGTCGTCGCAGGTCACGGCCTGGCCGTCGTGGCGCTGGAAGTACAGCGCCATGCCGCGCGCGAAGCCCTCGCGCCCGACCAGGGTGTGCATCATGCGCACCACCTCGGCGCCTTTTTCGTAGACGGTGGCGGTGTAGAAGTTGTCGATCGCCGCATAGGCGTCGGGCCGCACCGGGTGCGCCATGGCGCCGGCATCCTCGGTGAACTGCACGCGGCGCAGATTGGCCACATCGCCGATGCGCAGGACGGCGCGCGCGCTCGCGTCGCCGGCCATGTCCATGCTGAACTCCTGGTCGCGGAAGACCGTCAGCCCTTCCTTGAGCGAGAGCTGGAACCAGTCGCGGCAGGTCACCCGGTTGCCGGTCCAGTTGTGGAAGTACTCGTGGCCGATCACGCTCTCGATGCCGTGGAAGTCATCGTCGGTGGCGGTGGCGGCGTCGGCCAGCACGTACTTGGTGTTGAAGATGTTGAGGCCCTTGTTCTCCATCGCCCCCATGTTGAAGTCGTCGACGGCGACGACCATGAAGCGTTCCAGGTCGAGTGCGAGGCCAAAGCGCGCCTCGTCCCAGGCCAGGGCAGCGATCAGCGAGGCCATCGCGTGCTCGGTGCGACCGAGGTCGCCGCGCTTGACGTAGACCTGCAGCAGGTGCTCGCGCCCGCCGCGGCTGACGATGCGCTGCTCGCGTGCCACCAGGTCGGCCCCCACCAGTGCAAAGAGGTAGCTCGGCTTGGGGAAGGGGTCGTGCCAGACCGCGTAGTGACGCCCGCCGTCGAGCTCGCCCTGCTCGACCAGGTTGCCGCCCGCCAGCAGCACCGGGTAGCGGCGGCGGTCGGCGCGCAGGGTGACGCGGTAGACCGCCATCACGTCCGGGCGGTCCAGGAAGTAGGTGATGCGGCGAAAGCCCTCGGCCTCGCACTGGGTGAACAGGCCGCTGCCGCTTTCATACAGGCCGCTGAGCTGGGTGTTCCTGGCCGGTGCGCAGCTGTTGCGGATCTCGAGCACGAAGCGTTCGGCCGCCGGTGGCTGGTCGATCACCAGCAGGTGGCCTTCGTGGCGGAAGGCCACGCTCTGGCCGTCGGCCTGCACCCGCAGCAGGTTCAGGTCCTCGCCGTGCAGCACCAGCGCGCCGCCGGGGCCGTCGGTGTTGCGCTGCAGGTGCAGCTTGCTGCTGACCAGGGTCTTGGCCGGGTCGAGGTCGAACACGAGTTCGACTTCGCGTATCCAGTAGGCGGGCGGCGCATAGTCCTCGCGCCGTACCAGTGCGGTGCTGCCTTCTTTCATGGCGTGCGGTCTCCGGGCGGCTCAAAGCCCCTGCTTGAGGCTGGCCGTGATGAAGGGGTCGAGGTCGCCGTCGAGCACCTTCTGGGTGTTGCTGATCTCGACGCCGGTGCGCAAGTCCTTGATCCGGCTCTGGTCGAGCACGTAGGAGCGGATCTGGTGGCCCCAGCCGACGTCGGTCTTGCTGTCCTCGAGCTTTTGCTGCGCCTCGCGCTGCTTGCGCATCTCGTGCTCGTACAGGCGTGCGCGCAGCACGCGCCAGGCTTCGTCGCGGTTGCTGTGCTGGCTGCGGCTGTTCTGGCACTGGACCACGATGCCGGTCGGCGCATGGGTCAGGCGCACCGCCGAATCGGTCTTGTTGATGTGCTGGCCACCGGCGCCGCTGGCGCGGAAGGTGTCGGTGCGCACGTCCGCGGGGTTGATCTCGATCTCGATCGAGTCGTCAACCTCGGGGTAGACGAACAGGCTGGCGAAGCTGGTGTGGCGCCCGCCGGCGCTGTCGAACGGGCTCTTGCGCACCAGGCGGTGGACGCCGGTCTCGGTGCGCAGGTGGCCGAATGCGTACTCGCCCTCGACCTTCAGGGTCGCGCTGCGGATGCCGGCGCTGTCGCCCTCGCTTTCCTCCAGCAGCTCGGCGGTCCAGCCCTTGCGCTCGCAGTACTTCAGGTACTGGCGCAGCAGCATCTGCGCCCAGTCGCAGGCCTCGGTGCCGCCGGCGCCGGCCTGGATGTCGATGAAGCAGTTGCCGGGGTCGGCCGGGTTGCTGAACATGCGGCGGAACTCGAGTTCCTCGACCGACTGCTGCAGCGCGTCGGCCTCGGTCTCGATCAGCGCCAGGCTGTCGAGGTCGCCCTCGGCCTTGGACAGTTCGTACAGCTCGCTGTTGTCGGCCAGGTTGCGCTGCAGGTGGCCTATGGTGTCGACCACCGTCTCCAGCGACTTCTTCTCGCGCCCGAGCTCCTGCGCGCGCTTGGGTTCGTTCCAGACCGCCGGGCTCTCGAGCGCGGCGTTGACCTCGTTCAGGCGCAGCGCCTTGCGGTCGTAGTCAAAGATACCCCCTTAGCGCGTCGGTGCGCGCTGAGAGGTCGGCGAGTCGGGTGCCGATCAGGTTGATGTGTTCGTTGTCCATGGCGGATGCGGCGGGCAAAACAGCCGCTGATTTTCGCATGCCGCCGACGGCCCGGCGCTGTCGCGCCAGGGGTGGCGACGAGCTGCGCCGCGGCCGCCGACCCGCGGCCGACAGGCCGCCCGCGCGGCGGCGCATCGGTCTCAGCCGCGCTCCAGGAACTCGCCGAGCAGGCGTGCCAGCGCCTGCGGCTGGTCGTGGTGCAGCATGTGGCCGGCATCGTCCAGGGTGGCGCGCCGGCAGTCGCGCACCTCGGCGAGCCGGCGCTCGAACTCGGCGAAGCTGCAGCGCCCGGCCCACCAGCGCTCGACCTCGGTCTGCGCCCCCTGCACCCACAGCAGCGGGGCGCTGATCTGGCGCCAGATCGCCAGCACCTCGTCGATGCGGTACAGCACCGGGTTCACGCGCTGGTGCGCGGGGTCGCCCAGCAGCCGCCAGCGGCCGTCGTCCAGCGCCTGCGCGCGCTGGGCTGCGAGCCAGCGCGCCTGCGCCAGCGCCAGGCGCGGGTTGTGTGCCTGCAGGCGCTGGACCAGGGCGTCCAGGCTGGCATAGGTCTTGGGCGCCAGGGGCTGGCGCAGCTCGTCGAGCCAGCGCGCCAGGCGTTGCGGCGCCTCCTGCGCGTCGGCCGCTGGCAGGCCGAACCCTTCCAGGTTGACGAGGCGGCGTACGCGCGCCGGCCGCAGGCCGGCATAGGCCATCGCCACGTTGCCGCCCATGCTGTGGCCCAGCAGGTCCACCGCCGCCTGCGGGCTCAGGGCGTCGAGCAGGGCGTCGAGGTCGCCCAGGTAGTCTGGGAACCAGTAGCTGTCGGCGGCGCTGGCGGTACTGCGGCCGAAGCCACGCCAGTCCGGGGCCAGGATGTGGCGTGGCGGCTGGCCTTGCGCGTGCATGGCGTCGACCAAGAACTGGAAGGAGGCCCCGGCATCCATCCAGCCGTGCAGCATGAGCAGCGGCGGCTGCGCCCAGGCGTCGGCCTGGCCCCATTCGAGCAGGTGCAGGCGCAGCCCGCGCACGTCCATCCATCGGTCGCGGGCCGGGCGCAGCGGCTGGTAGGTCTCGGCTGGGTCCACCGCCGCACTGTAGCGGCGCCGGACGAGGGGGCGGCATGCGGACCGGCCCGGCCCGGCCCTGGGGCGTTCCCTTCGGTCGAGCCGGGGCCTTCGCGTGCCGCTCAGGCGGCGAGCGCGACCAGCTTGTCCAGGTGCACGGGGACCCGCATCTGGCGCGTCGTCAGCACGCCGACGATGGCATACAGCGGCATCATGGTCTCGCGCCGGACCGGCTCGCGCAGCGGCGCGCCGTAGGGGCTGGTGAGGGCGGCGACGATGGGCGTCATCACGGTGGGCCCGCGCTTGACGACGACGCCGGTCTCGCCCGACGCCAGGGTGACGAAGCAGCCCGGCGGGTAGACGCCGAACTCCTTCACCAGCGCCGCGCACACCGGGTGGCCGGGGTCCTGCATGAAGATCTCGCGCCCGGCGCGGTCGGCCGGCTCGGCCTCGCGGCCGGCGCGGCTGGCGAGCTTGGCGCTGTAGACGTCGGCGCGATGCAGCAGGGTCGCCAGCTCGCTGGGCTCGCACAACCCGGCCGGATAGCCGCGGCCGTTGCGTTCCTCGTGGTGCTGCTCCACGCCCTGCAGCCACAGCGCGTCGCTCACCCCGGCGAGTTCCAGCAGTTCGCGCCCGCGCCGCGGGTGCTCGTGGATGAGCTGGCGCTGGGCGGCGTTCGGCGGCGTGTCCTGCTCGGCGAGCTCGCCCTGCAGCTCCAGCATCGCCAGGTTCATGGTCAGCGCGGCCTTGAAGGCGCGCTCCAGCTCGTCGCCGCTCCAGCCCAGGCGCGATGCGACCAGGCGGGCCACGATGGCGCTGTGCACCGAGTGGTCCAGCCCGTACTGGACGCGCGCGCCGCCTTCGTTGCGCAGGACCTGGAAGATCGCCAGGTCGGGGTCGCGCTCGATCAGCTGCTGCAGCGGCGCGCTCGCCTCGTCCAGAGCGGATCGAAATCCCGCCTCGTGCGGACGCTGCAGGATCTCGCCCACGCGCTGCATGCCCTCGCGCCACATGCCGGGCAGGGCGGCACGCGGTGCGCTGGCGATGTCGGCCGCGCCAGCGGCCGCAGCCAGGCTGCGCAGCTCGTCCAGGTCGACCAGGCTGCCGCGCTCGAGCAGGGTCTCGATCTGCTGGGCGTCGTTCAGCACCTGGCCACGCGCCAGCAGCAGCGTGGTGTCGGGCCGGTAGACGTTGAAGGGCAGCGGCTTGCCGGCCAGGACGCGGTTCCTGACCATCGCCAGCGGCGTGTGCTTCTTCATCGGCGGGCTGCTTGTCTGGAGCATGCAGGCGGTTTCGGCTGTCTGGGCTGCTGACTTGAGACGTGCGGCGCACAATTGGCCGATGCAAGAAGATCTTCGTCACATGCTGCGGCCGGCGCGACCGGACGATGTCCAGGCCTTGTACGGCCTGATCCGCGAGCTGGCGGTGTTCGAGCGCCTGGAGCACATGCTGGAGCTCACGCCGCAGGCGCTCAGCGAGCACCTGTTCGGGCCGCGGCCGGTGGCGGAGGCGGTGGTGGCCGAGGACGACGGGCGGGTGGTGGCGTTTGCGCTCTTCTTCACCAACTTCTCGACCTTCCTCGGCCGTCCCGGGCTCTACCTTGAGGACTTGTACGTGCAGCCGGCGCAGCGCGGTCGCGGCCTGGGCGCGGCGCTGCTGGCGCACCTGGCGCGGCTGGCGGTGCAGCGTGGCTGCGGGCGCTTCGAGTGGAGCGTGCTGGACTGGAACGAGAACGCGATCGCCTTCTACCAGCGCATGGGGGCCACGGTGCTGCCGGACTGGCGCATCTGCCGCGTCAGCGGGCAGGCGCTGCAGGAGCTCGGCTCGTGAGCCCCCGGCCAGCGCCCGTAGGCGACGACTACGCCGCGCTGCACTCCGGCTTCCGCTGGCGGGTGCCGGCGCAGTTCAACCTCGCCGAGGCCTGCTGCGCGCGCTGGGCGCGGCGCAGCCCGGACGCGGTGGCGATCCACTGGGCGCGCGAGGACGGTCGCCGCGGCACGCTGCGCTACGGCGAACTGCAGGCCCAGGCCGAGCGCCTGGCGGCGGTGCTGGCGGCGCGTGGCGTGGCGCGCGGCGACCGGGTGGCCATCATCCTGCCGCAGCGCCCCGAGACTGCGGTTGCCCACATGGCGGTCTTTCGCCTGGGGGCGGTGGCGATGCCGCTGTCCATGCTGTTCGGCCCCGACGCCCTGGCCTGGCGCATCAATGACAGCGGCGCGCGGCTGGCGATCGTCGACGACTCGGCGGTCGCCAACTTGCTGCTGGCTCGCGCCGACTGCCCAGACCTGCAGACCGTGCTCGCGGTGGGGGCGGCGGCAGGCCAGGGCGACCTGGACTGGGACGACGCGCTGGCGGCGGTGCGCCCGCGCCGGCGCATGGTGCGCACCAGCGCCGACGACCCGGCGCTGCTGATCTACACCAGCGGCACCACCGGCCCGCCCAAGGGCGCGCTGATCCCGCACCGCGCCCTGATCGGCAACCTGAGCGGCTTCGTCTGCAGCCAGGACTGGTATCCCGACACCCCGGGCGCGGGTGGCGCGCCGGTGTTCTGGTCGCCGGCCGACTGGGCCTGGACCGGCGGCCTGATGGACGCCCTGCTGCCGGTGCTCTACTTCGGCCGCCCCATCGTCGCCTGGCAGGGCCGCTTCAGCCCCGAGACCGCGTTCGCGCTCATGCAGCGCTACCGGGTGACGCACAGCTTCCTGTTCCCGACCGCGCTGAAGGCGATGATGAAGGCCGAGCCGCAGCCGCGAAGGCGCTGGCGGCTGCGCCTGCGCGCCATCATGAGCGCCGGCGAGGCGGTTGGCGACGCCGTCTTCGCCTGGACGCGCGAGGCGCTGGGCGTCACCGTCAACGAGATGTTCGGCCAGACCGAGATCAACTACGTGGTCGGCAACTGCAGCCTGCGCTGGCCGGCGCGAGCGGGCAGCATGGGCCGGCCCTACCCCGGCCACCGGGTGGCGGTGATCGACGAGGAGGGCCGCGTCTGCCCGCCCGGCACCGCGGGCGAGGTCGCGGTGCACCGGCTGGACGTGCACGGGGACCCGGATCCGGTGTTCTTCCTCGGCTACTGGCGCAACGAGGCCGCCACCCTGGCCAAGTTCACCGGCGACGCGCGCCGCACCGAGACCGCAGGCTGGTGCCGCACCGGCGACACCGCGCTCATGGATGCCGACGGCTACCTCTGGTACCAGGGTCGCAGCGACGACATGTTCAAGGCCGCGGGCTACCGCATCGGCCCCAGCGAGGTCGAGAACTGTCTGGTGCGCCACCCGGCGGTGCTGAACGCCGCCGTGGTGCCGAAGCCGGACGCCGAGCGCGGCGCGCTGGTGAAGGCCTTCGTCGTCCTCGCGCCCGGCCATCGGGGCGACGCGGCGCTGGTGCAGGCACTGCAGGAGCATGTGCGCGGCCGGCTCGCGCCCTACGAGTACCCGAAGGAGATCGAGTTCATCGCCGCCCTGCCCATGACCACCACCGGCAAGGTGCAGCGCCGCGTCCTGCGCGAGCTCGAGCGCGAGCGCGCCGCACAACCCGGCACGCCGCCGTGAGCAGGCGCAGCCACGTCAGCGAGACCCCGGCCACCCAGTGGCTGCGCGCGCACGGTCTGGCCTTCAGCGAGCATCCCTACGACTACGTCGAGCACGGCGGCACGGCGGAATCGGCGCGCCAGCTCGGGGTGCCCGAGCTCGAGGTCGTCAAGTCCCTGGTGATGCAGGACGAGCGTGCCCGACCACTGGTGGTGCTGATGCACGGAGACTGTCAGGTCAGTACCAAGATGTTGGCGCGCCAGATCGGCGCCAAGGCGATCGAACCCTGCGCGCCCGAGGTGGCGCAGCGCCACAGCGGCTACCAGGTCGGCGGCACCTCGCCCTTCGGCCTGCGCAAGCCGATGCCGGTGTACGTGCAGGACAGCGTGCTCGCGCTGCCGCGCATCCTCATCAACGGCGGCCGGCGCGGCTATCTGGTCGGCGTCTCGCCCGCCATCCTGCGCGATCCCCTGGGTGCGCAGCCGGTGCAGTGCGCACTGCCGTGACACAGATTTACACCCCCGGCTGTCGTCCGCCGCCAGGTGCGAGCCGTTGACCAGGCGACGCTGAAACCCGCCGCTGGGGCCTGACGACGATGCCTATCCTCACCCGCATGCCTGCCACCCTCGTGCCCACCCTGGCGCGCGCCCTCGCCGGGCTGACCCTGGCGCTGGCGCTCCCGGTGGAGGCGGCCGAGTACCGCGACCCCGGCCGAGTGGGGCGCATCGCCGAGCTGCAGGGCGACGTGGCCCTGTACGACGCCGAGGACCGCGAGTGGACCGACGCCGTGCGCAACCGGCCGCTGGTGGCCGGCGACCGGCTGGTGCTGCAGCGCAGCGCGCGCGCCGAGCTGCGGGTCGGCGCCACCGTGCTGCTGCTCGGGCAGGGCGCCGACCTCGAAGTCGACGCGCTGGACGAGGACCGGCTGCGCCTGACCCTGCACGACGGCGCGCTGGCGCTGCGCCTGGACGGCCGCGACGATGCCGAGGCCACCGAGGTCCGCACCGCCGTCGCCCTGCTGCGCCCGCAGCGCGCCGGCCGCTACCGCATCGACGCCGATCGCGAGTCGACCTTCGCCGCCACCTTGCGTGGGGCGCTGGAAGCCTCGGGCCACGGCCAGCTGCTGCTGATCGAGCCGGGCGAGCGGCACGAGCTCTGGCTCGACGACCGCGGTGCGCGCTCGCGTCAGGCGCGCCTGCCCGATGACCGCCTCGCCGCCTGGGCCGACGAGCGCTTCGACGCCGAGGACGCGTGGCAGGCGAGGCGCGACCGACGCTGGCAGTCCGCCCCTGCCTATCCCGCCATCCCCGGCCTGGACGAGCTGGACCGCCACGGCCGCTGGGACCAGCACCCGGAGTACGGATCGGTCTGGCTGCCGGACGGCCTGCCCGCGGGCTGGGCGCCGTTCAGCGACGGGCGCTGGATCTGGATGCGGCCCTGGGGCTGGACCTGGGTCGACGCCCGGCCCTGGGGCTTCGCGCCCAGCCACTACGGCCGCTGGCTGCAGTGGGGTGGACGCTGGTGCTGGTGGCCGGGCCCGCGCCAGCAGCGCGCGATCTTCGCCCCCGCGATGGTGGCCTGGGTCGGCGGCAGCGGGGTCTCGGTCGGCATCTCCATCGGCAGCCGGCCACCCATGGGCTGGCTGCCGCTGTCGCCGTGGCAGAGCTATGAACCCTTCTTCGCGCCGCGGCCGCATCCGCATGGCCGCCCGCCCGGACATCGGCTGCCGCCGCCGGCACCGCCGCTGTCGCGCCAGCCACCGGCCTTCGGCGGCGGGCCCGGCACTTCCCTTGGTGCGGGCTCCCCGGCCGGGCAGGCGGTGGGACGGCCGCTGCCGCCGGGCACGGTGCGCTACGGCAGCGACGGCCTGCCGCAGCAGGTGATGCCGGCCCCGGGGTCGCGGCCGGGCGCGCCGCAGGCGAACCTGCCGCCGCAAGCGCATCCACCCATGCCGCCGCCAGCCCCGCCCCAGGCCGTGGCCCCGCCGCCGGCGGCCGTGCCGCCGGCTGCCGTGCCGCCACCCCCCGCGGTGCCCAGGCCCGCACCGCCCGCGGCGCCCAGGCCCGCACCGCCGGCAGCGGCAGGGCATCCGCCAGCGCCGCAGCAGGCCGCGCCCGAGCGCGCGCCACGCCCGCGCGAGCAGGCCGAGCGCCCCGAGCGTGACGATCGCTCCGGCCAGCGCACGCCGGCGGTTGAGCCGGTGCGCCAGCCGCGCGAGGCGCAGCGCGTGCGCTGAACCCTGCCGCCTGCCCTGGCACGGCGGCGGGTCGCCGCACTCAGCGCGGCAGCAAGGGCAGCAGCTGCGGCCAGACGTTGTCCAGGATGCGCGGGTGCGCCTGCGCGCTGGGGTGGATGCGGTCGGCCTGGAACCAGCGCGTGGCATCCGGCGCGTCGGCCACACCGGCGAGCAGAAAGGGCACCAGCGCCGTCTGCTCGCTGCGCGCGACCTTGGCGAACAAGGCCTGGAAGTCGTCGCCATAGCGGCGGCCGTAGTTGGGCGGCACCTGCATGCCGGCGATCAGCACACGCGCGCCGGCCGCCTTGGCCGCGCGCGCCATCTGGCGCAGGTTGTCCTCGGTCGCCGCCAGCGGCAGGCCGCGCAAGGCGTCGTTGCCGCCGAGCTCCAGCACCACCAGCGCCGGCTTGTGCAGCGCCAGCAGCGCCGGCAGGCGCGAGCGTCCGCCGGCCGTGGTGTCGCCGCTGACACTGGCATTCACCACCTGCACGCCGGGACGCTGGCTGTCCAGCCGCTGCTGCAGCAGCGCCACCCAGCCGCTGCCGCGTGGCAAGCCGTACTCGGCCGACAGGCTGTCGCCGAGCACCAGCAGCACCGCCTTCGCGTCCGCCGCGTGCGCCTGCTTGGCGCCGAACGCGAAGGCGCTACAGTGAAGCGTTCCCCACCCCAGCAGGCGGCGGCGCGTCCAGCGCGCCGCAGTGCCCTCTTGCATGTCCGATCCCATCATTCAAGTCCAGGCCGTGCGCAAGCAAGTCAGCGACGCCACCGGCACCCTGACGATTCTCCACGACATCGATTTCAGCCTCGCGGCGCAGGAGTCGGCGGCCATCGTCGGCGCCTCCGGCTCGGGCAAGAGCACGCTGCTGGCGATCGTCGCCGGGCTCGATGTGCCCAGCGCCGGCCGGGTGATCCTGGCCGGCCATGACTTGTTCGCGCTCGACGAGGACGCGCGCGCGGCGCTGCGCGCGCGTCTGCTGGGCTTCGTGTTCCAGAGCTTTCAGCTGCTGGGCAACCTGAACGCGCTGGAGAACGTGATGCTGCCGCTGGAGCTGGCCGGGCGGCCGCAGGCGCGCCGGCTCGCTACCGAGATGCTGCAGCGGGTCGGCCTGGGCGAACGGCTGGGGCACTATCCGCGCCTGCTCTCCGGTGGCGAACAGCAGCGCGTGGCGCTGGCGCGCGCCTTCGTGGTGCGGCCGACCGTGCTGCTGGCCGACGAGCCCACCGGCAGCCTGGACTTCGCCACCGGCGCGACCGTGATGGACTTGATGTTCGAGCTCAACCGCGAGGTCGGCACCACCCTGGTGCTGGTGACGCACGACCGCGAGATCGCCGCGCGCTGCGACCGCCAGCTCCATCTGGAGGCCGGGCGGCTGCTGACTTAGGGCGGCGGCCGCGGGCAGGGGCCCGGTGCAAGGCCGTCCGCAGGCCCGTCCGCGGGAGCGGGCCCGGGTCCGGCCTCAGTTCGCGAACTTGTAGTCGGTGCGCGCCTTGGCGCGCAGGCTTTCCTGGTATTGCTGCATCTGCTGCTGCTCCAGGCGCTGCTTGATCTGCGCCTTCACGTCGTCGAAGGCGGGGAAGGAGGCCTCGCGCGTGTCCTCGAGCTTGATGATGTGCCAGCCGAACTGGCTCTTCACCGGCGTCTTGGTCATCTCGCCCTTCTTCAGCGCGACCATCGCCTGGCTGAACTCGGGCACATAGCTGTCGGGCTTGGCGAAGTCGAGGTCGCCGCCGTTGGCGCCAGACCCCGGGTCCTTGGAATTCTGCTTCGCCAGTTCCTCGAAGCTGCCTCCGGCCTCGATCTGGGCGATCAGCTTCTTCGCCTGCGCCTCGTCTTCCACCAGGATGTGGCGCGCGCGGTATTCCTGGCCGCTGGCGGCGGCCTTGAACTTGTCGTACTCGGCCTGGGCGGCGGCGTCGCTCACCGGGTTGGCGGCGCGCTGGGCCTCGAAGAGCTCGCGGATCAGGATGCTCTGGCGCGCGAGTTCCATCTGGTCGCGGTAGGCGGGCGACTTGGCCATGCCGCGGCGCTCGGCCTCCTGGACGAAGATCTCGCGCAGCACGACCTGGTCGCGCGCCTGCGCCTGCAGTTCGGGGCCGACCGCCTGGCCGGCGCGCTGCGCCTGCTGCAGCAGGGCGTCCACGCGCGCCTTGGGCACCGCCTTGCCGTTCACGATGGCGACGTTCTGGGCCGCGGCCAGCACGGGGGTCAGCGCGACGGCGAAGGCGACGCCGCGCACGAGGTCTTGAAGCTTCATGGCGAAGGAGGGGGTTCAGCTGGGGGTGGCGGGCGTGGCCTCGCCGGGGGCGCGGGCCTTGACGGCCAGCGCATGGATGCCCTGCGGGAGCAGGGCGCTCAGGGCATCATACACAAGCCGGTGCCGCGCCACGCGGGGCAGGCCGGCAAAGGCGCTGGCGGTGATCTGCACCGTGTAGTGGCCGCCCTCGCGCGATCCGGCGTGGCCGATGTGCTGTGCACTGTCGTCGATGATCTGCAGCTCCAGCGGCTGCAGCCGTGTGCGTAGCGCCGCTTCCATCTCGGCCATGCGCACGCGCGGGAAGCCCTGGAAGGCGATCGCCGCCGAGTTGACGCAAAAGCGCTCGCCGGTCGGCTGCGGGCCGTCGTCGAAGACATGGCCGAGGTGGCTGCCGCAGCGCCGGCAGCGGATTTCCACCCGCGTCATGCCGAGGCTGGAGTCGCTCAGGCGCTCCACGCGCTGCGCATCCAGCGCCTCGTACCAGCTCGGCCAGCCGCAGCCGGCGTCGAACTTGGCGTGCGAGGCGAACAAGGGCGTGCCGCAGCCTATGCAGCGGTACTCGCCCGCCTCCCAGTGGTCCCAGTAGCGGCCGCTGAAGGGGCGCTCGGTGGCGGCGTGGCGCGCCACCTGGTACTGCTCGGCGTCGAGCTCGGCGCGCCACTGGGCGTCGGTCTTGCGGACGGGGTAGCTGGCGTCGTCGTGCGGTTTGTCCATCGTCGGTTCCGGCATGCCGGCGTGCCGGCTTTGGGAGGTGTCTGTGTGGCAGGGTGGTGGGGTGGCGCATTGTCGGCGCCTGCGGGTGCCGGCACGGGACGCGGGGTTGATCGGCGGGTTGATCGGCGGGTTGACGGCCTGGCTGGGATCGGCGGCGCTTCGGGGTAGTTCCCGAGGGTGGGCCCTGGGCGATTCCGTTACCTTCGTTTTCCCATCAGAAACCCGCTGGAGAACCTGCGCATGATGCCCACCCGTCGCTTCTTCGCCCTTACCGTGCTGGCCACCGCGTCGCTGGCTGCCGGCAGCGCGTTCGCCCAGGCCGGGCAGACCGTCAAGATCGGCTGGATAGATCCGCTGTCCGGCATGCTGGGCAACATCGGCCAGAACAGCCTCAAGACCTTCCAGTACATGGCCGAGAAGGTCAGCGCCAGCAACCCGGCGGGGGTCAAGTTCGAGATCGTCTCCTTCGACAACAAGCTCTCGCCGCAGGAGAGCCTGACCGCGCTGAAGGCGATCACCGACCAGGGCATACGCTACGTCACCCAGGGCAACGGCAGCTCGGTGGCGGGGGCGCTGATCGACGCCATCAACAAGCACAACGAGCGCAACCCGGGCAAGGAGATCGTGTTCCTGAACAACGCCGCGGTCGACCCCGACTTCACGAACAGCAAGTGCAGCTACTGGCACTTCCGCTTCGATGCCGACACCTCGATGAAGATGGAGGCCCTGACCTCGTTCATGCAGGGCGAGAAGAACGTCAAGAAGGTCTACCTCGTCAACCAGAACTACTCGCACGGCCATCAGGTCGCCAAGTTCTTCAAGGAGGCGCTGGCGCGCAAGCGCCCGGACGTGCAGGTGGTGGGCGAGGACCTGCATCCGCTGGGCCAGGTGCGCGACTTCGCGCCCTACATCGCCAAGATCAAGGCCGCCGGTGCGGACAGCATCGTCACCGGCAACTGGGGGTCCGACCTCTCCTTGCTCGTCAAGGCGGCCAAGGACGCGGGACTGGACGCCACCTGGTACACCTATTACGGCGGCGCCAACGGCTCGCCGGCGGCGATCGGCCCGACCATGGACGGCAAGGTCAAGTTCGTCTACATCGGCCACTCCAACATCCCGACCCTGGCGCCCTGGATGAAGGAGTTCCGGCAGCGCTTCAACGACGACATGTCGCTGTACTCCACCGTCCACGTCCTGCCCATGCTGGCGCAGGCGATGGCCAAGGCCAAGAGCACCGATCCGGTGAAGGTGGCGCAGGCGCTGTCGGGCATGAGCTACAAGAGCTTCTCCGGCGAGGTCACCATGCGCGCGGCCGACCACCAGCTGCAGCAGCCGCTGTACATCGCCACCTGGCACAAGATCAGCGACCCGGCCAAGCAGTACAACGTCGAGAACACCGGCTTCACCTGGGTCCAGGACCGCGTCTTCGAGCCCTATGTGTCGAGCACGCCGACCTCCTGCCAGATGAAGCGCCCGGCCTGAAGATCGGCCAGCATGGCGGGTGCGGGCGCCCGCCGCCAGGGCCCGCGGCAGCTCGCGGGCCTTTTTCGTCTGCCCTGACCCGACACCACCTTGGACCAGATCTTCATCAACCTGCTCAACGGCATCAGCGCCGGCTTGCTGCTGTTCATGCTCAGCGCCGGACTGACGCTGATCTTCAGCATGATGGGTGTGCTGAACTTCGCGCACGCCAGCTTCTACATGCTGGGGGCCTATTTCGCCTACACCATCGCCGGCCTGCTGGGCTTCTGGGCCGCGCTGCTGCTGGCGCCGCTGCTGGTTGGCGCTGCGGGCGCGTTGTTCGAGCGCGTGGTGCTGCGTCGGGTGCACCCGGCCGGGCACGTGGCCGAGCTGCTGGTGACCTTCGGCCTGTCCTACGTGCTGCTCGAGCTGGTGCAGCTGGGCTGGGGCCGCACCTCGGTACCGTTCACGCCGCCGCCGCTGCTCGCCGGCACCGCCTTCACCCTGGTGTCGACGGCGGCCGAGCCGCTGCGCCTGGTGGCCGGGGTGGCGCCGGAGTCGCTGTGCCGCGGCGGCGCCGAGCTGGCGGTCTCGTGCACGCGCTACCCCATGAACCGCGTCTTCCTGGCGCTGGTGGCGCTGGCCATGCTGGGTGCGCTGTGGCTGCTGCTCACGCGCACCCGCATCGGCCTGGTGATACGCGCCGCGCTCACCCACCCGGAGATGGCGCAGGCGCTGGGCCACGACGTGCCGCGCGTGTTCATGCTGGTGTTCGGCGCCGGCTGCGCGATGGCCGGACTGGCCGGGGTGGTGGGCGGCATCACCTTCGTCACCGAGCCCAGCATGTCCAACGTCGGGCCCATCATCTTTGCCGTCATCGTGATCGGCGGCATGGGCTCGCTGCCCGGCGCCTTCGTCGGTTCGCTGCTCATCGGGCTGCTGCAGACGCTGCCGCTGACGGTGGACAAGTCGCTGCTGAACCTGGCGCAAAGCCTGGGCGCGCCGCTGGGCGCCGACCACCCGCTGTACCCGCTGGCGCGCATCACGCTGGCGCAGGCCGCACCCATCCTGCCCTACCTGCTGCTGGTGCTGATCCTGATCCTGCGCCCGCGCGGCCTGCTGGGCACGCGCGAGAACTGATGGCCGCCGCAGCCGCCTCCAAACGCCGCTGGCTGCCCTGGGCGCTGTACGCCCTGGTGCTGGTGGCCGCGCCCTGGGTCTGGACCAGCAGCCTGGCGCTCACCCTGCTGTCGCAGATGGGGATCGCCATCGTCGCCTGCCTGGCCTTCAACGTCATCTTCGGTCAGGGCGGCATGCTCAGCTTCGGCCATGCGGTCTACAGCGGGCTCGGTGCCTACGTGGCGGTGCACGCGCTGAACCTGGCGGGCGCGGACCGGCTCGCGCTGCCGGTCAGCCTGGTCCCGCTGGTGGGCGGGCTGGGCGGACTGTTCTTCGCCGCCTTGCTCGGCTATGTGACGACGCGCAAGGCCGGCACCACCTTCGCCATGATCACCCTGGGCATAGGCGAGCTGGTGTGGTCGATGTCGCTCATGCTGCCCGAGTTCTTCGGCGGCGAGGCCGGGGTGACGACCAACCGCGTCGTCGGCGCGCCGCTGGCGGGCATCAGCTACGGGCCGCAGATCCAGGTCTACTACCTGATCGCGGCCTACTGCTTCGTCTGCACGGCGGCGATGTACGCGCTGACCCTGACGCCGCTGGGCCGCATCCTCAACGCGGTGCGCGACAACCCGCAGCGCGTGGAGTTCATCGGCTACCACACCCAGAAGGTGCGCTACCTGGCGTTCATGATCTCCGGCTTCTTCATGGGCGTGGCCGGCGGCCTGGGGACGCTGAACTTCGAGATCGTGACCGCCGAGGTGGTGGGCGCGGCGCGCTCCGGCGCCTACCTGCTGTTCGTCTTCCTCGGCGGCGCGGGCTTCTTCTTCGGCCCCATCGTCGGCGCCCTGCTGATGGTGGTTTCGCTGGTGCTGCTGTCCGAGCTCACCCAGGCCTGGCTGCTCTACCTGGGGCTGATCTTCATCCTGATGGTGATGTATGCGCCGGGCGGCATCGCCAGCCTGCTGATGATGAACCGGCGCCTGCACGCCTTCGGCAAGCTGGCGCCGCTGGCGCCGCACTACCTCGGCTTGGCGGCGGCGGCGCTGCTGGTGCTGGCCGGCGGCGGCGCCATGATAGAGATGGTCTACCACCGTCAGCTCAACGCGGCGCTGGGCCCCGAGCTGAGCTTTGCCGGCATCGCGCTGGACGTCGGCAGCGTCGCGTCTTGGACCGGCTGTGCGGCCGTGCTGGTGCTGGGGGCGGCGCTGTTCGAGTGGCTGCGGCGTGGCTTTGCGCGCCGCTGGGGGCGTGCACAGGCCGAGATCGAGGCCTTGCTGGGCGCACGCGGGGGCCGCCGGTGAGCACGCCGGCCCTCGAGCTGCGCGAGCTGCGCAAGAGCTTTGGCCGCACCGAGATCATCCGCGGCGCCAGCCTGGCCGTGAACGCGGGCGAGAACGTCGCCATCATCGGCCCCAACGGGGCCGGCAAGAGCACGCTGTTCAACCTCGTCAGCGGCCGCTTCGCACCCAGCAGCGGTGAGGTGAGGCTGCACGGCGAGCGCATCGACGGCCTGCCGCCTTACCAGATCAACCGCCGCGGTCTGGCGCGCAGCTTCCAGGTCAGCAACCTGTTCAACCGCCTGTCGGTGTTCGAGAACCTGCGCTGCGCCGTGCTCTGGAGCCTGGGCTACCGCTACGCTTTCTGGCGCCTGCTGAGCGCCGCGCGCGACGCCAACGAGCGCGCCGAGCAGGTGATGGCGATGATCCGGCTCGAGCACCGGCGCGAGGTGCTAGCGGCCAGCCTGAGCTACGCCGAGCAGCGCGCGCTGGAGATCGGCATCACCATCGCCGGTGGCGCCGAGGTGATCCTGCTCGACGAGCCGACCGCCGGCATGAGCCGCAGCGAGACCGCGCACTTCATCGAGCTGATACGCGAGGTGACGACCGGCAAGACCCTGCTCACCGTGGAGCACGACATGAGCGTGGTGTTCAACCTCGCCGACCGCATCGCGGTCGTGGTCTACGGCGAGGTGATCGCCTTCGACACCCCCGAGCGCGTGCGCGCCGACGCGCGCGTGCAGGAGGCCTACCTCGGCACGCTGCACGGGCAGGGGCACTGAGCATGCTGCAGCTCGAAGGCGTGCACGCCTACTACGGCAAGAGCCACGTCCTGCACGGGGTGGGCTTCACGGTGGCGGCGGGCGAGATCGTGAGTCTGCTCGGGCGCAACGGCTCCGGCCGCTCCACCACCGTGAAGGCCATCATGGGCCTGGTGGCGGGGCAGGGCAGCGTGCGCTGGCGCGGCCAGGAGCTGCTCGGCCGCAAGCCCTTCGAGATCGCCCGCCTGGGTCTGGGCTATGTGCCCGAGAGCCGCGAGATCTTTCCCGACCTGACGGTGCACCAGAACCTGTTGCTCGGGCAGAAGATGCACGCCGGTGCGCCGCGCTGGAGCTTCGACGACATGTACGGCATGTTCCCGCGTCTGCGCGAGCGCCGGCAGGTCGCCGCGGGCGTGCTCTCCGGCGGCGAGCAGCAGATGCTGACCCTGTGCCGCACCCTGATGGGCGACCCCGATCTGATCATGATCGACGAGCCCACCGAGGGCCTGGCGCCCAAGCTGGTCGAACAGGTCGCGCACTACCTGCAGACGCTGCGCGCGCGCGGCATCTCGGTGCTGCTGGTCGAGCAGAAGCTCACCATCGCGCTCGAGGTGGCCGACCGCTGCCTGGTCATGGGCCACGGCGAGATCGTGTTCGAGGGCAGCCCGGCCGAGCTGCGCAGCCGCGACGAACTGCGCCGCGAGTGGCTGGAGGTGTAGGGACCGCAGCCAGCGCCACAGCCACTGCCGGCGGTGGCGCCAAGCGGTCGCTCGGACGCCCCGGCCGGTGGGCGGGCGCGCTTGCCTAGAATCGAACGATCGTTCGATTCGTATTGCCAAGGAGACGCGATGAGCGCCAGCTACGAGCTGCGGGACGGCGTGGCCGTCATCACGCTGAACAACCCGCCGGTGAACGGCCTGGGCTACGCCACCCGGCGCGGCATCGCCGACGGCGTGGACCGTGCGCATGACGACCCCGCGGTGCGCGCCATCGTCATCACCGGCGCCGGCAAGGTGTTCTGCGGCGGCGCCGACATCCGCGAGTTCGGCAGCCCGAAGGCGATCCAGGAACCCAACCTGCTGTCGCTGCTCAAGCAGCTGGACAACGCCATCAAGCCGGTGGTGGCGGCCGTGCACGGCACGGTGATGGGCGGTGGGCTGGAGCTGGCCCTGTCCTGCCACTACCGGGTGGCTGCGGTCGGCACCAACGTCGCCCTGCCCGAGGTCAAGCTCGGCCTGGTGCCCGGCGCCGGCGGCACGCAGCGCCTGCCGCGCGCGATCGGGGTCGAGAACGCGCTCAACATGATCGTCAAGGGCGACCCGGTGAAGAGCGAGCAGCTCGCCGCGCTGCCCGGCCAGCAGCTGTTCCAGCAGGTCGTCGAAGGCGACGTGCTGGCAGCGGCACTCGCCTTCGCGCGCGCGCGTGCCGACGAGCACGCGCAGGGCCAGCCGCTGCCGCGCGTGCGCGACCTGCCGCTGGCGCACCCGGACGCCGACGCCTACTTCCAGTTCGCGCGCAACACGGTGCGCGCGATGGCGCCGCGCCTGCCGGCACCGCTGCGCTGCGTGGACTGCGTCGAGCAGGCGGTGGCCAGCGCCGCGGCGGGCGACTTCGAGGCCGGCATGGTCTACGAGCGCACCGCCTTCCTGGCCCTCATGCTGACGCCGGAGTGCAAGGCCCTGCGCCACGCCTTCTTCGCCGAGCGCGCGGCGAGCAAGATCCCCGACGTGGCCGACGACACGCCGGCGCGCGCGATCGCCCGCGTGGGCGTGGTCGGCGCCGGCACCATGGGCGGCGGCATCGCGATGAACTTCCTCAACGCGGGTCTTCCCGTGACGCTGGTGGAGTCGCAGCCCGAAGCGCTGGAGCGCGGTGTCGCCACCATCCGCCGCAACTACGAGGCGCAGGTCAAGAAGGGCAAGCTCAAGGCCGACAAGCTCGAGCAGCGCATGGCCTTGCTGGCGCCGACGCTGGAGATGGCGGCGCTGAAGGACGCCGACCTCGTGATCGAGGCCGTGTTCGAGGACATGGGGGTCAAGGAAGCCGTGTTCCGGCGCCTGGACGAGGTGGCCAAGCCGGGCGCCATCCTGGCCAGCAACACCAGCACCCTGGACCTGAACCGCATCGCCGCCTTCACGCGCCGGCCGCAGGACGTGCTGGGCCTGCACTTCTTCAGCCCGGCCAACGTGATGAAGCTGCTCGAAGTGGTGCGTGGCGCCGCCACCGCCGCCGACGTGCTGGCGACCGCGATGGCGCTGGCGAAGAAGATCCGCAAGACGGCGGTCGTCTCCGGCGTGTGCGACGGCTTCATCGGCAACCGCATGGTCGAGCAGTACGGTCGCCAGGCCGGATTCCTGCTCGACGAGGGCTGCACCCCGGCCCAGGTGGACCGCGCGATCGAGGCTTTCGGCTTCGCCATGGGGCCGTTTCGCATGAGCGACCTGGCGGGCAACGACATCGGCTGGGCGATCCGCAAGCGCCGTGCCGTCGAGCAGCCGCAGATGCGCTACAGCAAGACCGCCGACCTGTTGTGCGAGCAGGGGCGCTTCGGCCAGAAGACCGGCGCCGGCTGGTACGACTACGCGCCGGGGCAGCGAAAGCCGGTGCCCAGTGCCCTGGTGGAGGAGATGGTCGCCGCGCACCGCGCCGAACTGGGCCTCACGCCGCGCCGCATCGCCGACGACGAGATCGTGCAGCGCCTGGTGTGGGCGCTGGTGAACGAGGGCGCGAAGATCCTGGAAGAGGGCATCGCCAGCAAGGCGAGCGACATCGACATGGTCTACCTCGCCGGCTACGGCTTCCCGGTCTTCCGTGGCGGGCCGATGTGCTACGCCGACACGGTGGGCCTGTTCAACGTCGTGCAGCAGATCAAGCGCTTCGCACGCAACCCGCACGCCGACCCTGCGTTCTGGCAGCCGGCCCCGCTGCTGGCCAGGCTGGCCGCCGAGGGCAAGACCTTCAACGGCTGAGCGGGGCGGCAGATGGCGCGCAAGGCATTGATCGCCCTGGCCGTGCTGGCGCTGGTGCTGGCGGCGGCGCTGACGGCCGGCACCCTGGGCACGCGCTCGCGCCAGATCCAGGTGCAGCCGCTGGCACCGCTGGCGATCGACGCCGCGGCGGCGGCGCAATCGCTGTCGCAGGCGGTGCAGGCGCGCACGGTCAGCGGCATCCCCGAGCTGGCGGCCGCCGCCGAGGCCGGTTTCGTCAGCCTGCAGGCGCATCTGCAGGCGCGCTACCCGCAGTTCCACGCGGTGGCGCGCCGCGAGGTGGTCGGCGGCCACAGCCTGCTCTACACCTGGGCCGGGCAGGACGCGGCGGCAGCCGCGGTGGTGCTGATGGCGCACCAGGACGTGGCGCCGATCGCCCCCGACACCGAATCGAGCTGGCAGCGGCCGCCCTTCAGCGGTGCGATCGAAGGTGGCTTCGTCTGGGGCCGCGGCGCCTGGGACGACAAGGGCAACCTGATCGCCCAGCTCGAGGCGCTGGAGAGGCTGGCGGCGTCCGGCTTCAAGCCGCGACGCACGCTGATCCTGGTCGCCGGCCACGACGAGGAGCTCGGCGGCGAGCAGGGCGCCAAGCCCATCGTCGAGCTGCTGCGCCAGCGTGGGCAGAAGGTGGACTTCGTGCTCGACGAGGGGCTGGTGATTGCCGACGGTCTGCTGCCCGGGCTGCAGGCGCCGGCCGCGCTGGTCGGTGTCGCGGAAAAGGGTTTCGTCTCCATCGCGCTGTCCGTCACCGGCACGCCGGGGCACTCGTCGATGCCGGCGCCGCCCGGACAGCAGGCGATCGCGGTGCTGGCGGCGGCGCTGGCGCGGGTCGACGCCCACCCCATGCCAGGCGGCATCGAGGGCGTGGCGCGCCAGATGTTCGACGCCGTGGCGCCCGAGATGGTCGGCCTCAACCGTGTCGTGCTGTCCAACCTGTGGCTGACGCGGCCGCTGGCCGAGCGCATCCTGGACCGGATCCAGGCCACCAACGCCCTCATGCGCACCACCACCGCGCTCACCATCGTCTCCGCCGGCAACAAGGAAAACGTGATCCCCGGGCGGGCGGACGCGATCGTCAACTTCAGGTTGCTGCCCGGCGACACCCCGCAGCGCGTGCTCGCGCACCTCAGACAGGTCATCGACGACGAGCGGGTGCAACTGGCGGTGAGCGGCCAGCCCTCGCTGCCCTCGCCCGTGGCCAGCACCGATTCCGAGGGCTACCGGCTCATCGAGCGCACGCTGCGCGAGGTGTTCCCGGACGCCATCGTTGCCCCGGGGCTGATGCTGGGCGGCACCGATGCGCGCCACTTCGACGGCTACGCGGGCCAGGTCTTCCGCTTCACGCCGGTGCGCGCCAAGCCGGCCGACCTGGCGCGCTATCACGGCACCGACGAGCGCCTGGCCGTCGACAACCTGGCCGAGATGATCCGTTTCTACCACCGCCTGGTCGAGCAGGCGGTCCGCTGAAGGAGTTCCGAGATGACCCGTGCGCTGATCGTCAGCACCGCCCGCACCCCCCTGGCCAAGAGCTGGAAGGGCGCCTTCAACATGACCCACGGCGCCACCCTGGGCGGCCTGGCGGTGCGTGCCGCGGTGCAGCGCGCCGGCATCGCGCCGGACGAGGTGGAGGACGTGCTGATGGGCTGCGCCACCCCCGAAGGCGCCACCGGCAACAACATCGCGCGCCAGATCGCGCTGCGCGCCGGACTGCCGGTGAGCACCAGCGGCATCACGATCAACCGCTTTTGCAGCAGCGGGCTGCAGACCATCGCTCTGGCGGCGCAGCGCGTGGCCAGCGGCGAGGGCGAGGTCTATGTGGCCGGCGGCGTGGAGAGCATCTCCTGCGTGCAAAACGAGGTCAACCGACACATGCTGGCCGACCCCTGGCTGGCCGAGCACAAGCCCGAGATCTACTGGAGCATGCTGCAGACGGCGGAGAACGTGGCGCGCCGCTACGCCGTGAGCAAGCAGCGCATGGACGAGTACGGTGCCGCCAGCCAGCAAAAGGCCTGCGCGGCGCAGGCCGCCGGCCTGTTCAAGGACGAGATCGTCGAGGTCAGCGTCACCGCCGGCGTGGCGGACCCGGTGCTCGGGCTGCGCAGCAAGGAAGTGACGCTGAGCGCCGATGAAGGACTGCGCCCGGGCACCACCGTCGAGGGCATCAAGGACATCCGCCCGGCGCTGCCCGGTGGCGTGGTGACGGCCGGCAACGCGAGCCAG
>CAUJJP010000058.1 GCA_963205525.1 Pseudomonadota bacterium
ACCCAGGCCGGCTGCGTGCTCAGCGGCAACTGCCGGCTCGCCGGCGTGGTGTCCGGCGCCCTGCGCGCCTTCCTCGACCACCTGGACCGGCACACCCTGGCCGACCTGCTGGTGCAGCCGCAGGCGCTGCGCGAAGTCCCGATCCGCATCCAATGAAGCTGTCGTCGCACGCATCGGCACGCAGCCTGCATGGTGCGCCCCCGAGGCTGAAATGGTGAAACCGCGTCGCACGATTCCGATCGCCGTCGCCGCAACCGGTGACGACTCCGAGGCCGTGGTCTCGCTGTACGCCAAGCAGCCCAAGATCTACCCGCGCGCGGTCAGCGGCGTGTTCGCGCGCTGGCGCTGGGCCCTGGTCTGGATCACCCAGCTCGTGTTCTACGGCGGACCCTGGCTGCGCTGGGACGGTCGGCAGGCGATCCTGTTCGACCTCGGAGAGCGACGTTTCCAGCTCTTCGGCCTCGTGCTGCAGCCGCAGGACCTGGTCTTCCTGGCCGCGCTGCTGGTGCTGTCGGCGCTGGCGCTGTTCTTCTTCACCGCGGTGGCCGGTCGCCTGTGGTGCGGCTACGCCTGCCCGCAGACCGTCTACACCGAGATCTTCCTGTGGGTGGAGCGGCGCATCGAGGGCGACCGCATCGCCCGCATGGCGCTGGACGCCGCGTCCTGGGGCCCGGCCAAGCTCGCGCGCAAGGGAGGCAAACACGCCGCCTGGCTGGCGATCAGCCTGTTCACCGGCTTCACCTTCGTCGGCTACTTCACGCCCATCACGGTGCTGCTGCAGCAGCTCGCGGCTTTCACGCTCGGGCCCTGGGAGGCATTCTGGATCCTGTTCTACGGCCTGGCGACCTACGCCAACGCCGGCTTTCTGCGCGAGCAGATCTGCAAGTACATGTGCCCCTACGCGCGCTTCCAGAGCACGCTGATCGATGCCGATTCGCTCGTCATCGCCTACGACGGCGCGCGCGGCGACCCGCGCGGCTCGCGCTCGCGCAAGGCCGACCCGAAGGCGCTGGGCATGGGCGACTGCATCGACTGCACCCTGTGCGTGCAGGTCTGCCCGACCGGCATCGACATCCGCAACGGCCTGCAAAACGAGTGCATAGGCTGTGCCGCCTGCATCGACGTCTGCGACGACGTGATGGCCAAGATGGGCTATGCCAAGGGCCTGATCCGCTATGCCACCGACAACGGCGTGCGCCAGGGATGGGATCGGCGCCAGATGCTGGCCCGGGTCTGGCGACCGCGGGTCTGGATCTACGGCGCCCTGCTGCTGGGCGTGGGCACTGCCTTCGTCGCCGGCCTGGCGCTGCGCAGCAGCCACCGGGTGGACGTGGAGCGCGACCGCGGCGCCCTGGCGCGCGTGGTCGACGACGGCGCGGTCGAGAATAGCTACCGGCTGCACATCGGCAACCGCAGCGGCAGCACGGCGCGCTACCGCGTCAGCGCCCAGGGGCTGGCGCAGGCGCAGCTGCGCGGCGAGACCACGCTCGCGGTGCCCGCTTACGGCACGGCGACGACGGCGCTGCGCCTGCAGCTGTCGCCACAGGCGGTGCAGGGCATGGAGCCCGGTGCGCATGCCATCCGCTGGCGCGTCGAACGCCTCAGCGAGCCGGCCGCGACGGCCGGCATCGCCGTCAGCGCTGCCACCGCCACCGTGGCCGAGACGGTGGAGACCGCCTCCACCTTCTACCTGCCGCGCTGAGCGTCGCGCTGGGTGGCGCGCCGGGTGTCGCGCCCGGGTGCCATGCGGCCCAGCCAGCGACCGTAGACGATCAGCCAGCCGACGCAGGCCAGCGCCCAGGCCAGCGCCGCCAGCGCGGTGGCGAAGTCCGCCGACGCCGGCCAGACGCTGGCCGTGAGGCGCGCCAGCACCGCGAGCTGCACGGCTGCGAACAAGGTCCAGGCGTGGCGGTCGGCCGCCAGCGCCTGGCCGGAGAAGGCGCCGGCCACGCGCGAGGCCATCGCGAACAGGGTCGACCCCATCCAGCCCAGGCCGGCGGCGTGCACTGCCAGCGGACCCAGCGGCCAGTTCGGACCGGCTGCAGCCAGGCCATGCTCGGCGGCGCGCAGCAAGAGCGTGATCACCAGCCAGACGAAGCCGATGTGCAGCATGGCCACCAGCTGGCGGCCCAGCTGCTGGCGACGCCGCCAGCGCCAGGCGATCAAGGCCAGCGGCGCCGCGGCGGCGGCGCTGGCGAGCGCAAAGCCGGCATCCAGCCAGCGCGGCAGCGGCCACCACAGCGACTGCGCCGCCACCGCGAGCGCCTGCAGGGCGAGCACGCCCAGCAGCAGGGCGAGCAGCCACAGCGGGTGGCGCTGCTCCAGCGTCGGGTGGTCGATCATCGAGTCCAGCGGCAGCATGCGGTGCGAGGCGACCGCGAACACCGCGCCGACGAATCCCCACAGCCCGACCAGCGCCAGCGTGTGCGCCAGGGTCCAGGCCGCAGCCGCCAGTGCCGCCGCCGCCGCCCACAGCAAGAGGGCGCCGAAGACGCAGACCGCCGCCGCCGCGCGCAGGTGCGGGCTGGGCCGGCGCCCACGGGCCGGCATGCGGCACAGGCGCAGGCTCAGCGTCGACCAGGCCAGTGCCGCCAGCGCCAGCAGCAGCGCCGGGCCGGCGCGGTGGTGGAACAAGGCCAGCACCGGCCACCAGGCCAGCCAGGTGCTGGCGTACAGCAGCAGCGCCGGCGCGATGGCGCGTGTCATGGTCGGCGCCACCTCGTCGGTGATCGGCACCCCCAGCCAGCGCGGGCCGATGGTGAACAGGAAGCCGGCGAAGAACAGCGGCAGGAAGCCGAACACGAAAGCGAGCGCGTGCGCGGTCGGTCGCGGCAGGGCGGCCGCCGGACTGGCGTGCAGCCAGCCGGCCCAGCCCAGCGCGAGCGCGCTGGCCACCGCGGCGGCGGCGACGAAGCCCAGCCGGTGCGGCGAGGCCAGCAGCTGTCGCGCACGCCAGGGGCTGCGGGTGCCCGGGGCCGTGCTCAAGCGTCGGCTCGCTGGCGGCGCCAGCCTGGCGCTGAGGGGTGACGGTACAGGTGGGGTGGGCGATGCATGGGTCGGCGCCGGCCGGCGGGGTCGGGGAAGCCGGCAAGCATAGTGGCGCCGGCGCAGCCGCCGTGCTGGCGCAGCTGCCGTGCCGGCGCAGCTGCCGAGCCTGCCGAGCCGAGCCTGCCGTGACGCTCGATGCGACACTGCGGCCCCCATGCCCAGCAATCGCCCGCACGCGCCCAGCGCCGCCCGCCACGCCCGCCACACCCGTCACACCCGCCACGCCCGCCACGCCCGCCACGGCGGATCGGCGGGCGCTGCCGCGCCCCGTCGGCACCCGGGGTTTTGAAGATGCGTGCGGCCTTGTGGCTGGGTGCTGTCGCCGCGCTGCTGTTCGCCGCCATCTCGGTGTGGCTGCAGCCGCTGCAGCCCGGCGTGCTGGCGCTGCAGCTGAGCTTCACGCCGCGCGCCTTCGCGCAGGTGGTGCACAGCTGGTCGGCCGACGACCTGGCGCGCTTTCGTGCCCATCTGCCGCTGGATGCACTGTTCGCCCTCGTCTACGGCGCCTTCGGGTATCGCCTGTTCACGGTGCTGCGCACCGGTCGCCTGGGCGCGTGGGCGCGCTGGCTGCTGCCGCTGGCGGCGCTGCTGGACCTGCTGGAGAACGCGCTGCACGCCTGGCTGACGGCGGCGCCGCGTTTCGATCTGCCTGCGCTGTACCTGGCCGGCGGCGTGTGCGCGGCGCTCAAATGGGCGCTGGTGCTGGGCTTCGGCGCTGCGCTGGCCTGGGCGCTGGGGCGCAGCCGGGCAGGCTGAGCAGCTGCCCGGTGCCCGCCCGCATGCCGGCCTCTACATCGACAGCGATCCCTCGCGGAACGCGGTCCGGGCGAGCCAGACGTTGAGCAGCACCGCCTGGCCACGGGCGGCGATGGCGCGCGTCTGCTGCAGGGCGGGTTCCAGTTCGGCGGCGTGGCGCACGCAGATGCCGGCGGCGCCGAATCCTTCGGCGACGCGGTGGTAGTCGCTGCGCGCGAGCACGGTGGCGACGTCGTCGCCCAGCATCTTGACCTGCTCGCGTGCGATCTGGGTCCAGCCGGCGTCGTTGCCGACCACCATGATGGGCGCCATGCCGTGGCGCACGAAGCTGTCGATCTCGGCCAGGCTCCAGCCGCAGGCGCCGTCGCCGAACACGACCCACAGCTCGCGGCCCGGACGCGCGCAGGCGGCGCCGATGGCAAAGCCGGCGCCCACGCCCAGGGTGCCGAAGGCGCCGGGGTCCAGCCAGCCCAGGGGGCCGCGCGGACGCAGCACGTAGCTGGCGGTGGCGACCACGTCGCCGCCGTCGGCGACGAAGATCGCATCCTCGGCGGCCACGCGGTCGATGGCGCGGAACAAGGCCAGCGGGTTGACGTGCTCGGCCGTCTGCGCCGTCTGCGCCGCCTGGGCGTCGATCTCGGCCTCGCGCGCGCGATCGCGCTCGCCCAGGCGGGCGATCCACCCGGCCCAGGCGGCTTGCGGCTGCACGCGCTCGGCCAACGCCTGGATGAAGGCTCCGGCGTCGCCGATCGCCGCCAGCTCGGGGCGCCGGTTCAGACGCGCGTCGCGCGCGCTGCGGTTGGCGGCGATCAGGCTTGCCTGGCGCCGGACGTGGCGGCCGTAGTCGAGCCGGAAGTCGCAGGGCAGGCCGGCCAGCAGCACGAGGTCGGCCTCGCGCAGCGCCTGGCGTCGCGCGTGGCGCTGCTGCAGCGGGTGCTGCGCGCCCAGCAGGCCGCGTGCCATGCCTGAGAGATAGACCGGCAGCCCCAGGCGCTGCACCGCCGCCGCGAGCGCTTCGGCCTGGGCGGCGTTCACGAGGGCCTGGCTGCCTATCACCAGCAGCGGCTGGCTGGCCTTGGCGATCGCCGCAGCGGCCCGGTCCACGGTGTGGGCGGCCGCCGCAGCTGGCAGCACCGGCCGCGGCACAGGGGTGGCCGCCTGCGCGGCGCCGGCAAACATGCGCTGCGCGTGACGCTGCAGCCACCAGCGCAGCGCGCGCTCGGCCAGGCTGCGCCCCTTGCCGCCGGCCTCGGCATACCACTGGCGCACCGCGGCCTCGTCGTACAGCAGGTCGACCGGGCACTCCAGGCACACCGGGCCGGGCACGCCTTGCAGCGCAAGCGCCATCGCGTCGGCCACGGCCGGCCCCAGCTCGCGCACGGTGCGCAGCTTGTAAAAGCGCTTGACGTGCGGCGCCACCAGCGGGCGCTGGTCGATGTCCTGCAGCGCGCCGCGGCCTTGCAGCGCGGTCGGCGCGGCGCCGGCGATGAGCAGCAGCGGCGACTGCGCCTGCTGCGCGTTCTTCAGCGCGGTGATGGTGTTCGTGATGCCGGGGCCGGCGGTGACCGCGGCCACGCCGGGGCGGCCGCTGAGGCGGGCGTGGGCATCGGCGGCGAAGACGGCGGTGGCCTCGTCGCGGGTGTCGACGATGCGTATCCCGCGTGCACGGGCGGCGGCCAGGATGGGCGAGATGTGGCCACCGCACAGGGTGAACAGGTGGTCCACGCCGTGCGCCTGCAAGGCGTCGGCGACGTGGTCGCCGCCGTGGCGCGGGCGACCTGCTGCGCTTGCCGGGCCTGTGGCGTCGTTCGCACCCGCAGCGTCTGCAACACCCGCAGCGTCTGCATCCGCGCCTGCTGCTCCTATTGCCATTGCACGCCGCGCTGGCCCATCCAGCGGCCGACCTCGTCGCCGATCGCGGATTCGATGCGCGCGCGCTTGATCTTCATGGTCG
>CAUJJP010000059.1 GCA_963205525.1 Pseudomonadota bacterium
TGGATCGTGCGGCTGCGCCGCACCGCGACGGCCCGTGGACAACGCTGCGCGTTGCCCACCGCCCGCCGCTCGATCCACAAGCTCCACAGCCTTCCACCACGATTGAGTTAAATCGGGGAAGAACATACAAGGCAGGACGCAAACCCGTCCCTGCGGACGGGTTTGCGCCTGCCGAAGCGATCAGGCCTGCAAGCCTGATCGTGGGAGAGGCTGTCCTTGGACCCGTCCCTGCGGACGGGTTTGCGCCTGCCGAAGCGGCTGGGCCTGCAAGCCCGGCCGTGGGAGAGGTCGCGTGTGAGCCCGTCCCCGGTGGACCGGGTGCGGCGTCACCGCGGCCGGCCGGCGCCGGTCACGCGGCTTACCCGGAGAAGATCGCAGGCGTGACTTGAAATACTGTCTGCAAGTTCTTGATCTTGCAAATGTTTGTCTCGTACACTGCCCGTCAAATTGCGGAGGTCTGGATGGTGCGCTGGAAGCTGTGGCTGGGGGCTCTGAGCTGTGTGGTGGTGATGGCGGCCGGGCTGCCCGCACCGGCCGAAGCGGCGACCCACCGCCCCAGTGCCAGCGCCAGCACCAACGCCCAGAGGAAGGCCGCGAAGTCCAAGCCGGTGCGCAAGGCCAGCGCCACGCGCAAGACGCGTACCAGCACGCGCAAGGCGGTGCGGCCGGCGGTGCGCCAACTGCCTGCGGTGCCGTCCATGGGCCAGCTGGCAGGCCTGCGCGAGACCGACGATCCGCTGGACCTGCGTTCCAGCGTCGCGCTGGTGGTGGACCGGGACACCGACGAGGTCTTGTTCAGCAAGAACCCGCAGGCGGTGCTGCCGATCGCCTCCATCACCAAGCTGATGACGGCGATGGTGGTGGTGGATGCCGGTCAGAGCCTGGACGAGACGCTCGCCATCACCCAGGACGACGTGGACACCGAGAAAGGCAGCAGCTCGCGGCTGGCGGTGGGCACCGAGCTCAGCCGCGGCGAGATGCTGCAGCTGGCGCTCATGTCCTCGGAGAACCGGGCCGCCCATGCCCTGGGCCGGCACTACCCCGGCGGCCTGCGCGCCTTCGTCTCGGCGATGAACGCGAAGGCGGCCCTGCTGGGCATGCACGCGACCAACTACGTCGACCCCACCGGGCTGTCCAGCGCCAACCGCTCGAGCGCGCAGGACCTGGCGCTGCTGGTGCGCGCGGCCAGCGAGCGGCCTCTGATCCGCGAGCTCTCCACCACGCGCGAGGCGGCGGTCGACGTCGGCGCGCGCCACCTGCAATACCGCAACACGAATGCGCTGGTGCGCGACCCGGACTGGTCGATCGCCCTGCAAAAGACCGGCTACATCCGCGAGGCCGGTCGCTGCGTCGTCATGCTCGCCGAACTGGCCGGGCGCAAGCTGATCATGGTGCTGCTCGATTCGGCCGGCAGTGTGGCCCGCACCGCGGACGCGCAGCGCCTGCGCGAGTGGCTGTCCAGCGAAACCAAGGCGGCGCTGGAGGCCGGCAAGCCGGTGCTTCGCTGAGGCACCGAGCGCGGCGCCGGGAAGGCCGGCGGCTCAGCCGCGGAACCCGAGCGCGGCGGAGATCGTCGCCGCGGTCGTCCTGAGCTTGTCCAGCCAGGACTCTTCCAGCCGGTCTGCGGGGGCCGAGATCGACAGCCCGGCGATCAGCCGGCCCTGGTCGTCGTGGATGCCGGCGGCCATGCAGCGCACACCGGGCTCGAGCTCCTCGTCGTCGCGCGCGCTGCCGCGCAGGCGCACGCCGGCGAGCTCGCGCTCCAGCCGCGGCAGCTCGGTGATGCTGGTGCGCGTGTGGCCTGCCAGACCGGTGCGGGTGGCGTAGGCGCGCACGCGTTGCGGATCCTCCTGGGCGAGAAAGAGCTTGCCGACCGAGGTCAGGTGCAGCGGCGCCCTGCCGCCGATCGCGCGCACCACCTGCATGCCCGAGCGCTCGCTGTAGGCGCGCTCGACGTAGACGATCTCGTCGCCCTGGCGCATCGACAGGTTCACCGGCTGGTGGGTCAGCTTGTGCAGCTCGCGCATGGGGCCGATCGCGGCTTCGCGCACGTCCAGTCTGGCCTTGACGAGGTTGCCGAGCTCCAGCAGCCGCATCCCGAGCCGGTAGGTGCCGGCCTGCGGGCGGTCGACGAAGCGGCCTATCGTCAGGTCGTTGAGAATGCGGTGCGCGGTCGAGGGGTGCAGCCCGGTGAGCTCGCTGATCTGCTTGAGCGGCATCGGGTCCGGGTGCGCGGCCAGGGTGTCCAGGAGCGTGAAGGCGCGCTCCAGCACCTGGATGGTCGGGGTGTGGCCGTGGTTGTCTGGCATGGCAGGCTCGACGAGGCTGCTATTTTGCATCGCGGGAACTGGAATTGCGTAGCGACAAGCGGGCGCCGGCAAACCAGCGCCCGCTGCGTGCGCTCAGCGCCGACGCTGCCGACTCAGCGGCGCCGCTCCCGACTCAGCGCCCCACTCGTCCTCCAGCGCGTCGACCGCCTGCAGGGCACTGCGCACGGCGCCTTCCAAGGTGGCCGGGTAGGGGCCCTGCACATGGTCGCCTGCAGCCCACAGGCCGGCGGCGATGCGGGCCGGCGGACGCGCGAGCCCCGGTGTGCAGCGGAAGGTGGCGCGCTTTTCGATCCGCAGCTGCTGCAGCTCGAGTCGCCCCGCCCAGGGGGCAGCCGGCCAGGCCTTTCGGGCCTGCGCCAGGGTGGCGGCGGCGAGCGCGTCGCGCCCGCGCGCGACCCAGGGGGCGGCGCCGCTGGCCACGAAGGCGAGCCGGCCGCGGGCGGCGCCGAGCTGGCCGAGGTCGAACGCGAACTGCGCCGGGTGCAGGTGGTCGTCGGCGGCCAGGGCCATCATCGGCTCCTCCAGCCGTGCGCCCGGGGCGTGGGCGTAGACGGTGGCGATGGGCTCGTAGCTCAGGCCGGCCGCCAGGCGCGCCCATTCGGGTGCGAGATCGGCAGCCAGCCGGGCCGATTCGCTGGCCGAGGCCGCCAGAAGCACCGCGTCGGCCGCGATGCCGTCCACGCTCCAGCCGTGGGCGTCGCGCTGGAGCCGTTCGGCGCGGTGCCTGAAGCGCAGCTGCGCACCCTGCGCCTGCAGCCAGGCGCAGGCCGGCGCCGGCAGCAGCTGGCTCAGCGGTGCACGCGGCAGCAGCAGGTCCGCGCCGCCGGCACCGCCGAACAAGGCGTCGCGCAGCACGCGCAGCCAGACCTGGGCGCTGGCCTGGGCGGCGGGCGTGTTCAGCGCCGCCACGCACAGGGGCTCGACCAGATCGTCGACGATGCGCGCCGGCAGGCCGGCGCACAGCGCGCCGACGCTGAGCGCGGGCGGGCAGCGGAAGCGGCGCAGCGCCCAGCCGGCGGCGGCGGCGAGCAGCCGGATGCGCTCGCCCGGCGTCCAGTCTCGGCAGCCGAGCACGCCGCGCGCGAAGGCCGGGATCGCCGCACCGGCGGGCAGGCGCAGCCCGTGCGTGCCGGGGCGGCGCAGCGCCAGCGGCAGTCGCAGCAGCAGCCGGTCGGGGTCGGCGCCGACGCTGCGCATCAGCGCCAGGGTGTCGCGGTAGGCGCCGATCAGGATGTGCTGGCCGTTGTCGAAGCCGGTGTCCAGGCCGGCGTCGTCCGCCTGCGTGCTGCGGGCGCGGCCACCGGGCTGCGGCGCCATTTCCAGCACGCAGACCTGGTGCCCGCGCTGCACCAGCCGCACCGCCGCCGCCAGCCCGGCCCAGCCGGCGCCGACGACGATCACGCGCCGAGGGCCGGCGCTCACCGCCCGCGCCAGTGGGTGCGGGTGGCGATCCAGAGCTTGCGCAGCGGCGTCAGCGAGGTGCGCTGGTGCAGGACCTGGAAGCCCTGCTTCTCGATCTCGCCCAGCAGGGTGCGGTAGATCGCCGCCATCATCAGCCCGGGCCGCTGGGCGGCGCGGTCGGCCGCCGGCAGCAGCGCCAGGGCCTCGTCGTACAGCCGCTGCGCGCGCTGCGCCTGGAAGCGCATCAAGGCCAGGAAGCGCTCGCTGTAGCCCCAGGGCGACTGGCGCTGCAGGATCTCGCTGGCGCTGACCTGGAACTGCTCCAGCTCGTCCTGCGGCAGGTAGATGCGGCCGCGACGCGCATCGTCGCCGACGTCGCGGATGATGTTGGTGAGCTGCATCGCCAGCCCCAGCCGGTGCGCGTACTGCAGGGTCTGCGGCTGGCTGTGGCCGAAGATGCCGGCCGCGACTTCGCCCACCACGCCGGCCACCAGGTGGCAGTAGCGGCGCAGGGTGTCGATGTCGGCGAAGCGGTCCTGCTGGAGGTCGATCTCGCAGCCTTCGATCACCGCCTGCAGGTGGTCGGCGCGGACGCCGAATTCCGGCGCCAGCGGCATCAGCGCCTGCATCACCGGGTGGCTGGGGCGGCCGGCGTAGGCGGACTCGACCTCGCCGCGCCACCACTGCAGCTTGCGCGCCGCCACCTCGGGGTCGCGCATCTCGTCGACGACGTCGTCGACCTCGCGGCAGAAGGCGTAGAAGGCGGTGATCGCCTGCCGGCGCGGCGGCGGCAAGAAGCGAAAGGCGTAGTAGAACGAGGAGCCGCTGGCTGCCGCCTTGTCCTGCACATACTGCTGCGGCGTCATCGGCCCATCCTCAGGGCGCGCCAGAGCAGGCGCGGCAGGTCGGATCTGCCCAGCGTCGGCCGCCGGCTCAGCGTCGCGTGGTCCATGGCGGCGATTGTCTCCAGAATCCGCAGTCCGCCCTGCACCACCAGCCGCAGCTCCCAGCCGGTGCGCCCGGGCAGCCGGTGTACCAGCGGCGCGCCGGTGCGCATCAGCTCATCGGCCCAGCGGCACAGTGCGGCCACCAGGGCGCGGGTCTGCTCCGTGTCGACACCCGCGTGCAGCGGACCGAGCCCGTGTGCCGCAAGATCGCTGGCGGGCACATAGCAGCGCCCGCGCGGCAGGTCCACGCTCAGGTCCTGCCAGAAGTTGATCAGCTGCAGTGCGCTGCAGATGGCGTCCGACTGGCGCAGCGCCTGCGCGTCGTGCAGCCGGTACAGGTGCAGCAGCAACCGCCCGACCGGGTTCGCCGAGCGCGCGCAATAGGCCAGCAGCGCCGCGCGGTCGGGGTAGGGCGGGTTGTGCACGTCCTGCTCGAAGGCGTCCAGCAGCGCCAGCAGCAGGGGCTGCGGCAGGCCATGCGCGCGCACCGCCGCGGCCAGCGGGCCGAACACGGCCGGCCAGCGCGGGTCGACGCCGCCGTGCGCGTACAGGCCTTGCAAGGCGCCGCGGTAGGCCTGCAGCTCGGCCAGCCGCTCGCTCGCCGCCGCGCCGCCCTCGTCGGCGATGTCGTCGGCGGTGCGCGCGAAGCGGTAGATCGCCACGATCGCCGGCCGCAGCGCGGGCGGGCACAGGATCGAGGCGACCGGAAAGTTCTCGTAGTGGTCGACGCCGTTCACGGGGACGGCATTGTCCATGGGTGACGGCCGCGACCCGGCGTCGTGGCGCTGGCGAGGGTGCGGGTGCGGGTGCGATAGACGCGCATGCGATTGATGCGCATGCAATTGACGTTGACACGCATTTGCGTCGCTCGCTACATTACTGACCGGTTAGTCAGTAAGCATCATGCACGACATCGCAGCACGCACGCGCCGCTGGTCGCCGCTCCCGGCGGCGGCTGCCCTCTCCATCTTGTTCTGGCTCGCCGGCTGCTCGCCGCAGGCGGCGGCGCCGGAGCCGGTGCGCGCGGTGCGCACCCAGGTCGTGCAGCCGGCGCCCGCTGGGGGTGTGCGTGAATATGCCGCCGAGGTGCGCGCGCGCACCGAGTCGAGGCTGGCATTCCAGGTTCCCGGGCGCTTGCTGCGCCGCTTCGTCGAGCCGGGGCAGAAGGTGCAGGCCGGCCAGGCATTGGCCGAGATCGACCCCCAGGACCTGCGCCTGGCGCAGGCGGCGGCGGGTGCCGCGGCCTCGGCCGCGGAGGTGAACGCGCAGCAGGCGCTGGCCGATCTGCGGCGCCAGCGCGAGCTGCATGCGCAAGGCTTCATCAGCGCCGCCGAGCTGCAGCGCCGCGAGACGGCGGCGCAGGCGGCGCTGGCGCAGCGTGACCAGGCCGCCGCGCAGGCCGCGGTGCAGAGCAACCAGACCGCCTACGGCCGGCTGCTGGCGCCGGCTGCGGGGGTGATCACCGGCACCGATGCCGAACCCGGCGCGGTGCTGGCCGCCGGCCAGGCCGTGCTGCGGCTGGCCCACGCCGGGCCGCGCGACGCCGTGTTCTCGGTGCCCGAGGACCAGGTGCTGGCGCTGCGCGGCATGCTGGATCGCCCGGGGCTGCTGAAGGTTCAGGCTTGGGGCCGGCAGGATTTCTGGCCGGCCACGGTGCGCGAGGTGGCGGCAGCGGCCGACCCGGTGACGCGCACCTTCCTCGTGCGCGCCGACCTCGGCGCGGCGCCGGCCGAGCTGGGGCAGACCGCCACCGTCGTGCTGACGCTGCCGGCACGCGACGGCATGATCCGGCTGCCGCTGAGCGCGGTGCGCGAGCTCGGCGGGCGCAGCGTGGTCTGGCTGCTCGACCCGAAGGCGATGACGGTGGCGGCGCGCGAAGTGCGCATCGCTGGGGCCGAAGGCCAGCTCGCGCTGGTGGCCGGCGGTCTGGACGCCGGCGCCGAGGTCGTCACCGCCGGCGTGCACGTGCTCAGCGAAGGGCAGAAGGTCAGCCGCTATCAGGCTGCAGGGGCTGCAGGGGCTGCAGGGGCTGCAGAGGCAGCGGGCACGCGATGAGTGGCGGCGCTCGAACGGGCTTCAACGCCCCGCGTTGGGCGATCGCGCATCCGGCGCTCACGCGCTACCTGCTGATCGTGCTCATGGTGCTGGGCGCGGCGGCCTACACCCAGCTCGGGCAGGATGAGGATCCGCCCTTCACCTTCCGCATCATGGTGGTGCAGGCCTTCTGGCCGGGGGCGAGCCCGCAGCAGATGGCCGAGCAGGTGACCGACCAGATCGAGAAGTCGCTGCAGGAGGTGCCCTACGCCCACGTCATCCGCAGCTACACCAAGAGCGGCGAGTCGATGACCATGCTCGAGCTGGCCGAGGACGCGCCGCCGCACGAGGTGGCACAGATCTGGTACCAGGTGCGCAAGCGCATCGGCGACGCGCGCGGCGCGCTGCCGCAGGGTGTCATAGGCCCGGTCTTCAATGACGACTTCGGCGACGTCTACGGCTCCATCTTCGCGCTCTCGGCGGACGGCTTCACGCGCGAGGAGCTGCGCGAGTTCGCCGATGACGCGCGGCACCGGCTGCTGCAGGTGCCTGACGTGGCCAAGGTCGCGACCTTCGGCGCCCAGCCGGAGAAGGTCTTCGTCGAGGTCTCGCAGCGCCGGCTGGCGCAGCTGGGGCTGGATTTCAACCAGGTGCTGGCGCAGATCGGGGCGCAGAACGCGGTCGAGGGCGCGGGCATGCTGGACGGCGGGCTGGAGAACTTCCAGATCCGGGTCGGCGGACGCTTCGATTCGGTCGACGAGCTGCGGCGCATGCCTATCCGCGCCCTCAACCCGGCCACCGGGCAGGCGAGCAGCCTGCGCCTGGGCGACATCGCCGAGGTCAGGCGCGGCTACGCCGACCCGCCGGCGGTGATGGTGCGCCACCAGGGGCGCGACGTGATCGCGCTCGGGGTCTCGATGCGCGCCGGCGGCGACATCATCGCCCTCGGCCAGGCGCTGGACCGCGCCGCCGAGGAGATCCGCGCCGAGCTGCCGGCCGGCATCGCCCTGGAGCGCGTGCAGGACCAGCCGCGCGCCGTCGCACGCTCGGTGGGCGAGTTCGTGCGCGTGCTTGCCGAGGCCATCGTCATCGTGCTGGCGGTCAGCTTCGTCAGCCTGGGGCTGCACCAGCGGCCGTTGCGGCTGGACCCCTGGCCGGGGCTGGTGGTGGCGATCACGATCCCGCTCGTGCTGGCGATCACCTTCGTCACCATGTACTACTGGGGCGTCGGGCTGCACAAGGTGTCGCTGGGCAGCCTGATCGTCGCCCTCGGCCTGCTGGTGGACGACGCCATCATCGTCGTCGAGATGATGGTGCGCAAACTCGAGGAAGGGCACGACCGGCTCAGCGCCGCCAGCGCCGCCTACGAGCTGACCGCCATGCCCATGCTCACCGGCACCTTGATCACGGCGGCCGGCTTCCTGCCGATCGGTCTGGCCAAGTCATCCACCGGCGAGTACACCTTCGCCATTTTCGCCGTCACCGCGGCGGCGCTGGTGATCTCCTGGTTCGCCTCGGTCTATTTCGTGCCCTACCTTGGCTACCGGCTGCTGCGCACCCGGCCCAAGATCGATGGCGAGGCGCACGAGCTCTTCGACACCCCGTTTTACAACCGCTTCCGGCGCAGCGTGGACTGGTGCGTGCAGCATCGCTGGGTCACGATCGCGCTCACACTGGCGGTGTTTGCCGCCGGGCTCGCCGGCATGGGACGGGTGCAGCAGCAGTTCTTCCCCGATTCCAGCCGGCCCGAGATCCTGGTCGACCTCTGGCTGCCCGAGGGTTCGTCGATCGGCCAGACCACCGAGCTTGCGCGGCGCTTCGAGAAGCGCATGCTGGGCGAGCCCGGCATGCAGTCGGTGACGGCCTGGATAGGCGGCGGCGTGCCGCGTTTTTACCTGCCGCTGGACAACATCTTCCCGCAGAGCAACGTCAGCCAGTTCATCCTGCTGCCGCAGTCGCTGGCCGATCGCGAGGCCTTGCGCCAGCGCCTGCCGGCGCTGCTGGCGCAGGAGTTCCCGGAGCTGCGCGCACGCGTCAAGCTGCTGCCCAACGGGCCGCCGGTGGCCTACCCGGTGCAGTTCCGCATCTCCGGCCCGGACGTGGCCATCGTGCGCGCCTGGGCCGACCGCGCCAAGGCCATGTTGCGCGAGCACCCCGACATGCGCGGTGTGAACGACAACTGGAACGAGTCGGTCAAGGTGCTGCGGCTGGAGGTCGACCAGGACAAGGCGCGCGCCCTGGGCGTGAGCAGCCAGAGCCTGGCGCAGGCCTCGCGCAGCCTGCTGTCGGGCACCACCATCGGCCAGTATCGCGAAGGCGACAAGCTGATCGACATCGTGCTGCGCCAGCCGGCCTCGGAGCGCGCCACCCTGCACGCGCTGGACCAGTCCTACCTGCCCACCGCCAGCGGCCGCGCGGTGCCGCTGACCCAGGTCGCGCGCGTGAGCTTCGGCTGGGAGCCCGGCGTGCTGTGGCGCGAGGGTCGGCGCTTCGCCGTCACGGTGCAGGGCGATGTCGCCGAGGGCGTGCAAGGCCCCACCGTCAGCAGCGCCCTGTGGCCGAAGATGCAGGCGCTGGCGGCGCAGATGCCGCCCGGCTACGGCGTCGAGCTCGCCGGCACGGCGGCGGAAAGCAGCAAGGGGCAGGGCAGCATCGTCGCCGGCGTGCCGCTGATGCTGTTCATCATCTTCACCCTGCTGATGCTGCAGCTGCAGAGCTTCAGCCGTGCCATGCTGGTCTTCCTGACCGGACCGCTGGGAATCGCCGGCGTGGCCGCCGCGCTGCTGCTGCTGAACCGGCCGTTCGGATTCGTCGCCCTGCTCGGGGTGATCGCCCTGTCGGGCATGATCATGCGCAACTCGGTGATCCTGCTCGACCAGATCGAGCAGGACCGCGCGCGCGGCGTGCCGGCCTGGGACGCGGTGGTCGAGGCCGCGGTGCGCCGCCTGCGCCCCATCGTGCTCACCGCCGCGGCCGCGGTGCTGGCGATGATCCCGCTGTCGCGCAGCGGATTCTGGGGACCGATGGCGGTGGCCATCATGGGCGGCCTGGTGGTCGCCACCGTGCTCACCCTGCTGGCGCTGCCGGCGATGTACGCGGCCTGGTTCCGGGTCAGGCGCGAAGCGCCATCGGACGCGGGACCGGACCCGGCAGCAGGTTAAAATCGGCGGTTTGCCCGATACCACCCGCGCGGGTGGCGAAATTGGTAGACGCACCAGGTTTAGGTCCTGACGCCTTCACGGGCGTGCCGGTTCG
The DNA here is from genome assembly GCA_963205525.1 of Pseudomonadota bacterium. Next base: position 9,968 of record CAUJJP010000059.1, read on the forward strand.
AGTCCGGCCCCGCGCACCAGCTTGTCCGCAGCCGCAACCCCCTTCGAGAGATCACCCATGGCCGTCACCGTCGAAACCCTCGAGAAACTCGAACGTCGCATCACGCTCACCGTCGCGGCCAACGAAATCAACGGCGAGATCGAATCGCGCCTGAAGAAGCTCGCTCGCACCGTCAAGGCCGACGGCTTTCGCCCCGGCAAGGTGCCGATGTCGGTGGTCGCCCAGCGCTACGGCTACTCGGTGCAGTACGAGGTCGTCAACGACAAGGTCGGTCGCGCCTTCGCCGACGCCGCGCGCGAAGCCGAGCTGCGCGTGGCCGGCATGCCGCGCATCGCGCAGAAGGACGAGTCCGCCGAGGGCCAGCTCGCCTTCGACGCCACCTTCGAGGTCTACCCCGAGGTGAAGATCGGCGACCTCGCCGCGGCCGAGCTCGAACGCGTGAGCGCCGAGGTCACCGAGGAGGCGATCGACCGCACGGTGGAGATCCTGCGCAAGCAGCGCCGCAGCTTCGCCCAGCGTGCCGCGACCGAAGCGGCGGCGGCCGACGACCGGGTGACGATCGACTTCGAGGGCAAGATCGACGGCGAGCCCTTCGCCGGCGGCAAGGCCGAGGGCTTCCAGTTCGTGATCGGCGAAGGCCAGATGCTCGAGCAGTTCGACTCCGGCGTGCGCGGCATGAAGGTCGGCGACAGCAAGACCTTTGCCCTGAAGTTCCCCGACGACTACCACGGCCAGGACGTGGCCGGCAAGGAAGCCGACTTCCTGGTGACGATGAAGAAGATCGAGGCCCAGCACCTGCCGCAGGTGGACGGCGAGTTCGCCAAGTCGCTCGGGATCGCCGAAGCCAGCGTCGAGGGGCTGCGCGCGGACGTCCGCAAGAACCTCGCACGCGAGGTCAAGTTCCGCGTCGCCGCGCGCAACAAGGCGGCGGTGATGGAGCTGCTGGGCAAGACCGCCGAGCTCGAGCTGCCGAATGCACTGGTCGCCGCCGAAACCGAACGCCTGGTGGCGCAGGCGCGCGCCGACCTCAAGCAGCGCGGCGTCAAGGACGCCGACAAGGCGCCGATCCCGCAGGAGATGTTCAAGCCGCAGGCCGAGCAGCGTGTGCGCCTGGGGCTGATCGTCGCCGAGCTGGTGCGCGCCAACCAGCTGCAGGCCAGGCCCGAGCAGCTGCAGGCGCACATCGAGGAGATGAGCCAGAGCTACGAGAAGCCGGCCGAGGTGATGCGCTGGTACCTGGGCGACCGCCAGCGCATGGCCGACGTCGAGGCGGTGGTGATCGAGAACAACGTGACCGAGTTCGTCGCCGGCCGCGCCAAGGTCACCGACAAGCTGCTCGCTTTTGACGAGCTGATGGGTTCGAACTGAACGGAGGCCGCGGCATGAGCGCACTGGAAACCACCGCGCTGGGCATGGTGCCCATCGTCATTGAGCAGTCCGGCCGCGGCGAGCGCGCCTACGACATCTACAGCCGGCTGCTGCGCGAGCGCATCGTGTTCCTGGTCGGCCCGGTGACCGACCAGAGCGCGAACCTGGTGTGCGCGCAGATGCTGTTCCTGGAGAGTGAGAACCCGGACAAGGACATCTTCCTGTACATCAACAGCCCGGGCGGCAGCGTGAGCGCGGGGCTCGCGATCTACGACACCATGAACTGGATCAAGCCCGACGTCTCCACCCTGTGCATGGGCATGGCGGCGAGCATGGGCAGCTTCCTGCTGATGGCCGGTGCCAAGGGCAAGCGCATCGCGCTGCCCAACAGCAAGATCATGATCCACCAGCCCTCGGGCGGCGCCCAGGGCCAGGCCACCGACATCGAGATCCACGCGCGCGAGATCCTCAAGACGCGCGAGCAGCTCAACCGCATCTACGCCGAGCGCACCGGCCAGGCGCTGGAGAAGATCGCCGCCGACATGGAGCGCGACCGCTACATGTCGGCCGCCGAGGCGCAGGAGTACGGGCTCGTCGACCAGGTGCTCGACAAGCGCGCCTGAAGCAGAACCGGCAAGCCACAGCAAGGGGCCGATACGGCCCCTTTTTGATGTCCATTCCCGCCGCAGGCCGGCCGGCGCGATGGACTATCATGCCCTCAGATCATCAGGCTTTCAGCGGCGGACACCCATACCCATGGCAGACAAGAAGGGCGCGACGGGCGAGAAGGCGCTTTACTGTTCCTTCTGCGGCAAGAGCCAGCACGAGGTGAAGAAGCTCATCGCCGGCCCCTCCGTGTTCATCTGCGACGAGTGCATCGAGCTGTGCAACGACATCATCCGCGACGAGGTGCCGGCGGACAGCGCGGCGCCCAAGGCGGCCAAGTCCGACCTGCCGGTGCCGGGCGAGATCAAGTCCAGCCTGGACCAGTACGTGATCGGCCAGGAACAGGCCAAGCGCACCCTGGCGGTGGCGGTCTACAACCACTACAAGCGGCTCAAGCACCTGGGTGGCAAGGACGAGGTGGAGCTGACCAAGAGCAACATCCTGCTCATCGGCCCCACCGGCAGCGGCAAGACGCTGCTCGCGCAGACCCTGGCCCGCCTGCTCAACGTGCCCTTCGTGATCGCCGACGCGACCACCTTGACGGAAGCCGGCTACGTCGGCGAGGACGTCGAGAACATCATCCAGAAGCTGCTGCAGAACTGCAACTACGACACCGAACGGGCGCAGCGCGGCATCGTCTACATCGACGAGATCGACAAGATCTCGCGCAAGGCCGACAACCCCAGCATCACGCGCGACGTCTCCGGCGAGGGCGTGCAGCAGGCGCTGCTCAAGCTGGTGGAGGGCACCATGGCCAGCGTGCCGCCGCAGGGCGGGCGCAAGCACCCGAACCAGGACTTTCTGCAGATAGACACCACCAACATCCTGTTCATCTGCGGCGGCGCCTTCGACGGGCTGGAGAAGGTGATCCAGGGCCGGACCGAGAAGTCCGGCATCGGCTTCGGCGCCACCGTGCACAGCAAGAGCGACAAGCGCGCCTCCGAGCTGTTCCGCGAGGTCGAGCCGCAGGACCTGATCAAGTTCGGCCTGATCCCGGAACTCGTCGGCCGGCTGCCGGTGGTGGCCACCCTCGGCGAACTGACCGAGGATGCGATGGTGCAAATCCTCACCGAGCCGAAGAACGCCCTCGTCAAGCAGTACCAGAAGCTGTTCGACATGGACGGCGTCGAGCTCGAGATCCGGCCCTCGGCGCTGGCCGCCATCGCGCGCAAGGCGCTGGCGCGCAAGACCGGAGCCCGCGGTCTGCGCTCCATCATGGAACACGCGCTCATCGACACCATGTTCGAGCTGCCGGCGCTGGACGGCGTGGCCAAGGTGGTGGTCGACGAACACATCATCGAAGACGGCGCCAAGCCGCTGCTCGTCTACCGGGAACAGGCCAAGGCCAGCGCCTGACCCGTTTTCGCGGCGGTCGCCCGACCGCCGCCCCTGCGGCCCTGACGGCTGGCAGACCTTGCAAACCCCGTCGCGGCCCCCAAGTGGCGCCGTGAAAGGAAGATTCCATGTCCGGTCATCCCGTCCTCCCCTCCGAAGCGATCACGCTGCCGCTGTTGCCGCTGCGCGACGTGGTCGTCTTCCCCCACATGGTGATTCCGCTGTTCGTCGGGCGGCCGAAGTCGATCAAGGCGCTCGAAGCGGCGATGGAGTCGGGCCGTCAGATCATGCTGGTGGCGCAGAAGGCCGCCAGCAAGGACGAGCCCAAGGCCGACGACATGTTCGAGATCGGCTGCATCTCCAGCATCCTGCAGATGCTCAAGCTGCCAGACGGCACGGTGAAGGTGCTGGTCGAGGGCATGCAGCGCGCGCAGACGCAGCAGATCACCGAGCCCGATGAGTACTTCGTCGGCGAGGTGATGCCGGTCGCGCCCGAGGGCGAACCCTCGCCCGAGGTCGAGGCGCTGCGCCGTGCCGTGACCCAGCAGTTCGACCAGTACGTCAAGCTCAACAAGAAGATCCCGCCGGAGATCCTGAGCAGCATCTCGGGCATCGACGATCCGGGCCGGCTGGCCGACACCATCGCCGCCCACCTGCCGCTCAAGCTCGAAGCCAAGCAGTCCGTGCTGTCGCTGGCGGCGGTGGCGCAGCGGCTGGAGAAGCTGCTCGAGCTGCTCGAGCACGAGGTCGACATCCTGCAGGTCGAAAAGCGCATCCGTGGCCGCGTCAAGCGCCAGATGGAGAAGAGCCAGCGCGAGTACTACCTCAACGAGCAGGTGAAGGCGATCCAGAAGGAACTCGGTGACGGCGAGGAAGGCGCCGACATGGAGGAGCTGGAGAAGAAGATCAAGGCCGCCCGCATGTCGGCCGAGGCGCGCAAGAAGGCCGAGGGCGAGCTCAAGAAGCTCAAGCTGATGTCGCCCATGAGCGCCGAGGCGACCGTGGTGCGCAACTACATCGACATCCTGGTCAACCTGCCCTGGAGCAAGAAGACCAAGATCAAGCACGACCTGAAGAATGCCGAGGAGGTGCTCAACGAGGCCCACTTCGGGCTCGAGTAGGTGAAGGACGGCATCCTCGTGTACCTCGCGGTGCAGCAGCGGGTGGACAAGGTCAAGGCACCCATCCTGTGCCTGGTCGGCCCGCCGGGGGTGGGCAAGACCTCGCTCGGCCAGAGCGTGGCGCGCGCCACCGGCCGCAAGTTCGTTCGCATGGCGCTGGGCGGCATGCGCGACGAGGCCGAGATCCGCGGCCACCGCCGCACCTACATCGGCTCCATGCCGGGCAAGGTGCTGCAAAGCCTGTCCAAGGTCGGCACCCGCAACCCGCTGTTCCTGCTCGACGAGATCGACAAGCTGGGCATGGACTTCCGTGGCGACCCGAGCAGCGCGCTGCTCGAGGTGCTGGACCCGGAGCAGAACCACACCTTCGCCGACCACTACGTCGAAGTCGACTTCGACCTCGCGGACGTGATGTTCGTCGCCACCAGCAACTCGATGAACATCCCGCCGGCGCTGCTGGACCGGATGGAGGTCATCCGCCTGGCCGGCTACACCGAGGAGGAAAAGCTCAACATCGCGCGCCGCTACCTGCTGCCCAAGCAGCAGAAGAACAACGGCGTGAAGGACGAGGAGCTGGAGGTCACCGAGGACGCGGTGCGCGGCATCGTTCGCTACTACACGCGCGAAGCCGGCGTGCGCGCGCTCGAGCGCGAGCTCTCCAAGATCTGCCGCAAGGTCGTCAAGGGCATACAGCTCAAGACCTACGACGGCAAGGTGGTGGTCACCGAGGACAACCTGAACGACTTCCTGGGCGTGCGCAAGTACGACTTCGGGCGCACCGAGAAGAACAGCCAGGTCGGGCAGGTGGTCGGGCTGGCCTACACCGAGGTCGGCGGCGACCTGCTCACCATCGAGGCTGCGGTGATGCCGGGCAAGGGCAACATCATCCGCACCGGCCAGCTCGGCGACGTGATGAAGGAGTCGGTCGAGGCGGCGCGCTCGGTGGTGCGCGCGCGCGCGCGGCGCCTGGGCATCAAGGACGAGGCCTTCGAGAAGCGCGACATCCACATCCACGTGCCCGACGGCGCCACACCCAAGGACGGCCCGAGTGCAGGCGCGGCGATGACCACCGCCTTCGTCTCCGCGCTCACCGGCATCCCGGTCAAGGCCACGGTGGCGATGACGGGCGAGATCACCCTGCGCGGTGAAGTGACGGCGATCGGCGGCCTGAAGGAGAAGCTGCTCGCGGCGCACCGCGGCGGCGTGAAGACGGTGCTGATCCCGGAGGAGAACGTCAAGGATCTGCAGGACATTCCCGCCAACGCGAAGGACAAGCTGGACATCGTTCCGGTGCGCTGGATAGACCAGGTGCTGAAGATCGCGCTCGAGCGCGAGCCGCAGCCGTTGCCGGACGAAGAAGTGACGGTGAAGCCGGAAGCGGCGGCTGCCGCGGCGGTTGCCCCTGTTGCGGGGTCGGATGCACTGCCCCATTGATGTCTGGAAAAAAACTGGTTAGAATGTGAGGCTCACGACGCGGGAATAGCTCAGTTGGTAGAGCGCAACCTTGCCAAGGTTGAGGTCGCGAGTTCGAGCCTCGTTTCCCGCTCCAAACGCTCGAAGGAAGAAGGAAGCCGCGAGCTTCCTTTTTTCTTGCTGGTCCCCATGGCGGGGGACTCGTCAGCTGGCTTGCCATAATCGGCACCCGCACCGGTTGTCTGGCTTTTGATCTCGACGGCGCGATAGCAAAGCGGTTATGCAACGGATTGCAAATCCGTCCAGCCCGGTTCGACTCCGGGTCGCGCCTCCAAATGCTCGCTTGGATTTCAAGCCATCAGATGCCGTCTGTGGGTGGTGCAACGGGCGTCGTGGCATTCGGTGAAGCTCGGCAGGCCTTCGAATCGCCCTGTTTACTCGGCGCCGCCGCACATGGCCGCCGGTCCTGTCTGTCCGCTCGAGAGTCGCACCGACACCGATATGGACGCTTCGACGCCTGCGGCCCCGGACAATGAGTCTCGACGTGGCCAGTGTGTACCGCAAGCGCGGTGGCGCCTGGGAAGTGACGCTCACCGTCTGCCGGCTGCCCCATCGCGGCCAGGCGCATGGGCGCAGGTATGAGGCCTACTGGCCAGCCCCCCGAGTCCGCGCCTGATCCAGCTGCATTGCGGAATCCCCAGTCACGCGTGCGTGTGCTGCATTTCGTCACCGGTGGCTTCTCGGGTGGCGCCACGCAGGTGGCGATCGCACTCGTCAAGGCGGCTTGCGCGGGCGGGCAAGTCCAGCCACTGCTCGTGCTGCGGCACAAGCGGCGCGGAGATCCGGCACGCATCGACGAGTTGACACGTGCTGGTGTGCCACTGGAGGTGGTGGCTGGCTGGTCGCATCTCGCCACCATCGCCGCGTTGATGCGTGTGTGCCGGCGCTTTCGTCCCGACGTGCTGGTCGCGCACGGCTTTAGCGAGCACTTGTGGGGACGCTGGGCTGGCTGGCTGGCGAGCGTGCCCGCGCTCGTGCACGTCGAGCACAACACGCGCGAGCGCTATACCCGCTGGCGGCTGGCGCAAACGCGCTGGCTTGCGCAGCGGACCGCCCGCATCGTCGGCTGCTCGGAGGGCGTTCGGTTGCGCCTGCTCGAGATGGGCATGCCAGCGGCGCGCACGATCGCGATCCCAAATGGCATCGACTTGCAGCGTTTCGCCGACGCCGAGCGCCACCCGCTGGCGCAGCGGGTGCCAGGCATCGTCATGGTGGCGCGCTTTTCCTCTGGGCAGAAAGACCACGCGACGCTGCTGCAAGCGCTCGCGCTGCTGCGCGAGCGTGACCTGACACCGCCGCTGCTGCTCGCTGGTGGCGGCAAGGCCGGGCATCGAAGACGCGTCCAGCGATTGTGCGGCGAGCTCGGACTGGATGCGCAGGTGCAGTTCCTCGGCGTGCATCGTGACGTACCGGGTCTGTTGATGCGCCATCGCATCGCGGTGCTCAGCACCCACTACGAAGGCATGCCGCTGGCCCTGCTCGAAGGCATGGCTGCGGGTTGCGCCGTCGTCGGCAGTGCGGTGCCCGGTGTGCGCGAGCTGATCGAGCATGGCGTCGATGGCCTGCTCGTCGCCGAAGCAGACCCGCAGGCACTTGCCGATGCTCTGGAGCGCTTGCTGCGGGTGCCCGAGCAGGCCCGCACGCTGGCCGACAATGGTCGCCGCAAGGCGCTGCAAGCGCATGGACGCGAGCTGATGAACCAACGCTACGAAACGCTCTTCCTGGACCTGGCACGGCAGGCCACGGGGCACCAGCGAGGATGACGCGCATGGCCTCGCGCAACGTCCTGCTGCTCGCCAATGAGCGCTACGCGCTGCCCATCCTCAGCCCGCTGGCGGCGGCGCTGGACGCCGACGGCTACAGCGTGCACGCCTTCTTCACCGGGGCGCTGACCGGTGCGGCGATGCCCCCGCCGGTGCGCATGGTCGACATCGCGGCGGCGGTGCGCTGCGGGCCACGCGCCGTGTACTGCGCTCTGAACTGGGCGCCGCGATTCATCGGCGGCGTCAAGGTGCAGCTCTTCCACGGTTTCGACACGCAAAAGCACGACGACCGACGCGGTCACTTTCGTGTTCGAGGACTGTTCGACCTGTATTGCACCCAGGGCCCGGCGACGACCGCGCCGTTCACCGAGCTTGCGCGCCGCATGGGCCACTTCGCGGTCGCCGAGACCGGCTGGTGCAAGCTCGATCCGTTGTTCCGGGGCGACGGCGGGCAGGCCCAGCGTTTGCGTGCACCGGCCGGCAGGCGACCGGTGGTGATGTTCGCCTCCACCTTCACCGAGCGCGTCAGCGCGGCGCCTCACTTGTTCGACGCGATACGGGCCGAAGTCGCGCGCGGCGACCGCTACTGGCTGCTGACGCTGCACCCGCGCTGCGCGCCGGCCTTGTTCGACCGCTACCGTGGCCTGGCAGGGGCGAACGCGGCCTTCGTCGAGCCCGAGCAGATCATCGCCGCTCAGCGTGCCGCCGATGTGCTGGTGTCCGACACCACATCTGTCGTGCCCGAGTTCGTGGTCCAGCGCAAGCCTGTGGCCACCTTCCGCCACCGCGTCGCCCAGCCCTACATGATCGACTTCGGTGACCCGGCGCAACTGCCTTCGGTGCTCGAGCAGGCCTTTGCGCCCGATGCTTCGCGGCTGCGCTTGATTGCGGACTACGCCGACCACATTCATCCCTGGCGCGATGGATGTGCCAGCGAGCGCGTCATCAAGGCGGTCGACGCACTGATCGCAGGCCGCCTCGGGCCGCTGCGGCGCAAGCCCTTCATGTCACGCTTGCGCGATCTGCAGTTGCGCAAGACGCTGGGCTACTGGGGGCCGGCGGGCGCCTGAGAGCGGCGGTGCGGCTTGCAGCCACACAACTCGAATGCAGTGTCGCAACGACCGAGTCCTTCCGTGTCATCGAATCCGATCCTGCCCGTCGCCGGTGCACCCATGCCACCGAGCTCGATCTGCATCCTGCGGCTGTCGGCGCTCGGCGACGCGACGCACGTCGTTCCGCTGCTGCACACGCTGCACGACGCCTGGCCGCAGACCCGGCTGAGCTGGGTCATCGGCAAGGGCGAGGCGCGGCTGGTCGAGGGCCTGGAGGGGGTGGAACTGATCGTCTACGACAAGAAGACCGGTCTCGCAGGTGTCACCGAACTGCGCCGGCGCCTGGCCGGCAGGCGTTTTGACGTGCTGCTGCAGATGCAGCTCGCTTTGCGCGCCAACCTGCTCTCGCTGGCGATTCCTGCCGCACTGCGCATCGGCTATGACCGTGCGCGCAGCAAAGAAGGGCACGGTTGGACGATCGATCGGCGAATTCCAGCCGGCGGACACCATGTGCTCGATGTGTTCGGTCGTTTCTGTGAGCCGCTGGGTCTGCGCCAGGAGCAGGTACGCTGGGATGTTCCGGTGCCCGCTCAGGCGCACGACTGGGCTGCGCGCCAGTTGCCGGGGGCGCAGCCGACGCTGCTGGTTTCGCCTTGTTCGAGCCACCCGCTGCGGAACTGGCGCGCTGAGCGCTACGCCGCCGTGGCCGACCACGCTGCGGCAGCCGGCTGGCGCATCGCCTTGTGCGGTGGGCCGAGTGAGGCGGAGCGGCGGATGGGGGATTCGATCGCGGCAGCGATGCGCGCCCCAGTGACGGACCTCATCGGCAAGGACACGCTCAAGCAGCTGCTTGCCTTGCTGGCGCGCGCCACGCTCGTGCTGGGCCCTGATGCGGGACCGTTGCACATGGCCAATGCGATGGGCACTCCGGTGCTCGGGCTGTACGCCTGCACGGATGCTGAGCGCAGTGGCCCCTATTCGGACCGCCGCTATTGCGTGAACCGCTATGCCGAGGCGGCGCAGCGTTTCCTCGGCAAACCACCGGCCAGGCTGCCCTGGGGCAAGCGCGTCGAGTTTCCCGGCGTCATGGATCTGATCAAGGTCGACGAGGTGATCGAGCGCTTCGACAGCTTCGTGCGCACCCGTGCCCTGTCCCAGTGACGCGGCTGCTCAGGCGGGAGGCCGGCTGTAGTCCTGGTAGGACTTCTCCTCGATGTAGGCAGAGCCAAGCGCGAGATTGATCCGCTTCTTGAGGCGGGCGCGTTCGTCGTTCTCGTGGTAGACCGCGCGTGCCAACGCCACGAAGGCTTCGTCGAAGCGCTGTGCCTGTTCCAGGCGCCGGATGTCGTCCTCGATCACCCACAGCCGCTCGTTGACCGCCTTGAGCTCGGCGCGCAGGCTGCCCAGATCGTGCTGCGCGGCCGGATGCTGCCGCCAGACCGTGTCCAGCGCCGCCAGCTCGGCACGCACGTTGGCCAACTTGGTGGTGTCGTGCATGCGTTCGGACTTGATCTGAAGAATCGCGATCTTGTCCAGCAGTTCACCGAACGAGACGGGGACGAGGATTTCGGACATGTGGGTGGTGGCCGGATGAAAGCACTCGATCCTACTGCGCCGCCTTGCCGGTGGGCTGTGGTGCCGGCCTCGCCTCGGCGCTGCAGATAATCGGCCGGGCGCCGGCCTGGATGGCGAAATTGGCAGACGCAGCGGACTTAAAATCCGCCGCCCCTGACCGGGGCGTACCGGTTCGAGCCCGGTTCCAGGCACCAAACCTACATTTCCGGACCATGCGCAACGTATCAAGCGCCTAGGTGAATCAACCACTTAGGCGCTTTTGTTTGCCACGTCGGATCACGTAAACGCTACACTGCGCGTCAGGAACCCGGGCACATACCCGGGCACGATCTGGCAGCGGATCCGGGACACGGATGCTGCCGCGACCGCCAGCGAGTGCGCCATGCCACTGACCGATGCCGACTGCCGCGCTGCCAAATGCCCACCGGACAAGAAGCGTGTGCGCCTGAACGACGGCGGCGGGCTCTATCTGGAGGTCGCACCCAACGGCAAACGGCGCTGGTTCTGGCGCTTCTACCCGGACGGGAAAGAAGACCGCCTGGCGCTCGGCAGCTACCCGGAGATCGGTCTTCGAGCGGCCCGTGACGCGCGCGACGAACACCGGCGCGCGTACAAGCGGGGGCGGGGGCAACATCCTCGGCACGCGCGAAAGATCGAACGGGCCAGCGCACGCGCGCGCAGGGCGGACACCTTTGAGGCCGTGGCGCGGGAGTGCTACGAAGCCAAGCACAGCGGTTGGAGCGATACCCACGCGGCCAAATGGATGCGGCTACTCGAGCGCGATCTGTTCCCATGGGTGGGGGCGCTGCCGCTGGCCGAGATCACGGCCGGAGTGCTCCGCGAGCCCATCTTGCGCGTGCAGGCGCGCGGCGCCGTCGACAGTGCCCATGCGGTGCGCAGGTACGCGGGGCAGGTGTTCAAGTTCGGGATTGCGCTGGATCTGTGCAAGAAGAATCCCGCTGCGGACCTGACGGACACGCTCAAGCCCCTGGTTGTCCGCAACGTGGGCGCAATCACCAAGCCGCACGCTGCCGGCGAGCTGATGCGCAAGATCCGCGACTACTCGGGCCATCCAGTCACCCGTGCCGCGCTGGCGCTGTCGGCCTACGTCTTCCAGCGGCCGGGGAACATCCGCGCGATGGAGTGGAGCGAGGTCGACGCCGACGCGGCGATGTGGACCATCCCGGCCGAGAAGATGAAGCGCAAGCTCGAGGGCAAGATCAACGGCCGGCCGCACCTGGTCCCGCTGGCGCAGCAGGCCCTGGTGATCCTGGCCGACCTGCGCACCCTCACCGGGCACGAGCGCTTTGTCTTCCCGGCAGCGCACGGCAGCGGGTGCATGAGTGAGAACACCATCCGCGCTGCTCTGCGCCGCATGGGCTACGCCAATGACGAGATGACGGCGCACGGGTTCAGGGCGATGGCGCGCACCATCATTGAAGACCACATGGGCGGCATCGGCGCCGATGTGGTTGAGGCGCAGCTCGCGCACATCAAGGCCGGGCCGCTGGGGGCCGCCTATGACCGCGCGGAGTACCTGGCGCAGCGCCGCGAGCTGATGCAGCGCTGGGCCGACTATCTGGACCGGCAGCGCGATGGGGCCGAGGTGATCCCGATCCCGGGGCGGGCAGCATGACGCCCGTCCGGGTGAAGATGACCCGGGCCTGTGACGGTGGGCCGCTGGCCGTGCTTGATCTGCCTGGCGATGGCGCCGAGCTGCGCCCGCAACAACTGCGCGACCTGGCCGCCGCGCTGCTACGCGTGGCTGACGACTGCGAGGCCCGCAAGCTGATGCACCGAGGCCGACCACTGCCAGACGAGCGTCGGAGCTATCCGGTCGAGTGAATCCAAGATGACGGCGGAGAAGATGACCGTTGACTTGAGCAAGATGCACATCGACGAGGCGCCGTTCTACGCAGAGAAGACAAGCATCGTCCCGACTCGACCGGCCGCCATATGCGCCGGATTCGCCAATGAAATCAAGCAGTTGCGAATGAATGCCGGACTGCCGAAGAAGACTGATTCCAGTCGACCCGGCGCGGGGACAAAACAGTCGGCGATTTAGCGCAGCAAATCGCTAGACTTGGCTCAACCAATCAGTAGTGACGGCAATTTGTGGTAGCCGACGCTGCTGAAAAGGTGAGGGGCCGCACGCGTGCAAGCGTGCAGCCCCTCTGGTACCGAAGCACCGTGTCAGCCTCTCCCAAGACAGACAGCGTTCAGGATATGCCAAATCCGGGCATTGCCGGGCTTTGTCTGCCAATACGTGACATGTGTGCGACGGTTTTCATGTTCTGAAACCGGACTCTTTGATGACCGCACACGCACCCAAGCGCCACCGTGAGGCGCAGCCCCTGCACGTCGCCCAGTTGCACGACGCCCTGCTGAGGCTCTCTACAGCCGGAGCCTTTGCCGGCCTGAGCGTGCCCACGCTGTACCGCCTGTCGAAGTCGGACCCGACATTCCCCAAGCTCATCAAGATGGGCGCGCGCTGCACGCGCATCCGCGCTGGCGACCTGACCGCGTGGCTCGCCGCGCAGGGCAAGGCGTGAGCCATGTCCGCCCACCGCAACGACGGCGCCGCAGCGCCGGGGCCAGTCACGCCCGCAAGTGACAACGCCCGCTTGCAGGCGGGCGTCGTGGGGCAGAGCAAGACAGACAGGCTCGATTGTGCCAGCGCACCGCGCACGGCGCTCCATGCCGCACGGGAATCCCTGTGCCGGCAACTGGCTGGCGCTGTACGCGATCCCGTCCAAGACTTCCGCGCGGCGATCCTCATCTCGTTGGGCCATGCGCCAGACGAGATCGAACCCGGCAAGCTGCAACGGTTCAGCACGAACGGCAAGCGCGGCGACACGGCCGGGTGGGCATACAGGTTCACGGACGGGCGCGGCGGCGTGTTCGGCTGCCACCGTACCGGGATCACCGAGGTCTGGCGAGCCGAGCGCGACCGACCACCGACACCCGCCCAGCGTGCCGAGCTCGCGCGGCAGGTGGCGCAGGCGGCGGCCGAGCGCGAGCGCGAACAGCGCCAGCGACGGGTCGGCAACGCCCGGCGCAATGCGGCACTGTGGGCGCAATGCGTGCCCGTGACGGATGGCGACCCGGTGGCGCTGTACCTGGCCCGGCGCAGCCTGGCCGGGCCGGTGCCCGAGTGTCTGCGCCTGCATCCGGGCCTGACCTACTGGGACGGCGCGGACGGCGGCGAGCTCGGCACCTGGCCGGCGATGGTGGCACCGCTGGTCGCACCCGATGGCCGCGTCGTGGCGCTGCACCGCACCTACCTGACGCCAGACGGCTGCAAGGCCCCGGTGCCCACGGTCAAGAAAGTGACCGGCGCATCCGGGCCGGTGGCCGGCGCCAGCATCCCGCTGCACGACGCGCAGCAGGGCGTCATCGGCATCGCGGAGGGGATCGAGACTGCCCAGGCTGCGCACCTGGCATCGGGTCTGCCCACCGTGGCCGCCTACTGCGCCGACAACCTGGCCGCCTACCAGTGGCCGCCTGGCGTGCAGCGCATCGTGGTCTTCGCCGACGCCGACCGCGCCGGGCGCGAGACCGCCGACACCCTGCGCGCTCGAGCGCTGCGGGCCGGGCTGCGCGTCAACGTCCTGACGCCCACCGAACCCGGCTCGGACTGGTGCGACGTGTGGGCGCAGCGCGGCGCCGTGGCCGTCGAAGGAGGTGTGGCATGAGTGCGGTCGAAGAAGACCTGGTGGCCGCGCGCGCTGCCGGCAGCGAGCCGGCGCCAGTGCCGCGTGGTCTGCCTGCCGAGCTGCTGCCCGTCGACCCGTTCCCGCTGCCAGCGCTGCCTGATGCCTTCAGGCCATGGGTCGGCGACGTGAGCGAGCTCATGCAGTGCCCACCGGACTATGTGGCCGTGCCCTTGATCGTGGCGGCCGCGTCGCTGGTTGCGCGGCGGGTGGCAATCCGGCCGCAGGCCCACACCGACTGGACCGAGCGCGGCAACCTGTGGGCGCTCATAGTCGGACGCCCTGGCGTGATGAAGTCCCCCGCCATGGCGCTGGCGCTGGCGCCCATGGAACGGCTCGAGGCGCGTGCGGCCGAGGCCTTCAACGCCACCACCGCACAGCACCGGGTCGACAGCATGGCAAGCAAGCTGCGCGCTGATGCCGGCAGAAAGGAGGCTGCCAAGCTGCTGCTGAAGGATCGCGGCGCGCGCGTGGACCACCTGCTGAGCGATGAGAACGAAGACGAGGCGCCGACCCGGCCGCGCTACGTGGTCAACGATCTGACCTATGAGAAGCTGGGCGAGGTCTTGGCACAGAACCCGGACGGCGTGCTGAGCGTGCGAGACGAGGTGCGCGGGCTGCTGCTGCACCTGGCGCGCGAGGAATCGGCACCGGCGCGCGCGTTCTATCTGCAGGCCTGGAGCGGTGGGCGCTACACCTTCGACCGCATCGGACGCGGCACGGTAACGGTGGCGGACGCGCGGCTATCCATGATCGGCGGCATCCAGCCCGGCCCGCTGTGCGACCTGATGCTCAAAGCGCGCCGTGGGGCGGGAGACGACGGCATGGTCGAGCGCTTCCTGATCTCGTGGCCAGACCCACCTCGCGCCTGGCGCGAGGTCGACCGCCCGCCTGAAACCCCGGCGCAGCGCGCAGTGGGGAAGGTCTTTGCACGGTTGGACGCGTTGAGCGCGCAGGCGGTCAATGCCGCGCATGAGACCGATCCAGACGGGCAGCCGCGCGGACTTCCATTCCTGCGCCTGAGCGACGATGCGCGCGCAGCCTTCGGCGACTGGCGCAGCGGACTCGAGCGCGATCTGAGGTCCACCGAGTCCGAAGGGATCGAGGGCGCCTTGTCCAAGTTCCGCCACCATGTCCCTGCGCTGGCGCTGCTGCTGCACATCGTCGACGGCGGTGTCGGCCCTGTGTCTCTGTCGGCCACGCTGCGTGCGCTGAATCTGGCGGAGTACTTCGCCAGCCACGCGCGGCGCCTGCACGCCAGTGGCCGGCGCCTGGCCGTACGCGGCGCGCGCTCCATCCTCGGCAAGCTGCGAGATGGCGAACTGCCGGACCCCTTCACCGCACGCGACATTCACCAGCGCGGATGGAGCGGGTTGAGCGAGCGCGCCGACGTGGGCGACGCGCTGGACATGCTGGTCGCGCATGGCTGGCTCAGTGAGGCCGACATCGCCACCGGTGGCCGGCCCATGACGGTCTACAGCCTGACCGAAGGAGCGCGCCATGGGTAAGTGGGCCGACGCCCTGGCCGCGCACCTGGCCCATGCGGCACATGAAAATTCGCGGCACCCCCCTACTGAGGCACCCTCAAAACCCTCAAAAGCACCTTTTGAACCTTTTGAGGGTGAGGGGGTAGGGGGGGTGCGCAGAATTTCAGGGGCAGCAAACGACCCGGCGCCAGCCCATCCAGCGCCAGCCCGGCCGCCTGCCGGAGTCGACACCCGGCCCTACAGGCTGGCGCAGGCCGAGGCCGATGCTGCCCATGCCCAGCCCTGGGACGACGCAGCCATCGGTCTGTTCGTGGCGCGCGTGAGCCTGTTCCTGCGACGCGGGATCAGCGCCAGCGATGCAGACGATCTCGCTGAGCGGCTGCACCTGCGCGACGTCCAGAAGGACGTCAGGCGGCTGCGCCTCGAGTGCGCCCACCTGAGCGGCCGCGCTGGTCCTGGCGGCGCCTGGCGCTGCGGCAGCCATCGAACTGCCGAGGTCGGGCACGACGCGCTGGGCGAGCTGGCGACGTGGCTGCAGCGCTGCCCGGCCTTTCAATCCTCGAGGTGACCATGACGACGAAGAAGCCGGCCACGAATGCGGCAGGGAAGAAGGATCCCGGGCGGGCCGAGACGCTGGCGAGGTTGGCCCTACGCCCGAGCGTGAACGCGGCGGGCGTGATCGTGAGCTACGGCAAGCCGCTGGGGATCGAGCCTGACGACGATATCGGCCTCCTGACGAATCTGCTGACCGAGGGCGTGAAGGACGTCTGGGCCGGCGACATGAAGCGTGCCGAGGCCATGCTGTACGGGCAGGCGCACGCGCTGCAGGCCATCTTCATGAACCTGGCGCGGCAGGCCACGACCCAGGAGTACATGAAGAACTGGGAAGCCTGCCTGCGCATGGCGCTGAAGGCACAGAACCAGTGCCGCATGACGCTGGAAACCCTGGCGACGATCAAGAACCCGCCCGTGGTGATAGCTCGGCAGGCCAACATCAACCACGGCGGGCAGCAGCAGGTGAACAACGGGCCGGCGCCAGCCACGGGGCCGGCCGCCACGCACGCGGCGACTGCGCAATCCGCGCCGACCGGACTATTGGAGCGCCAGCATGGGCAATGGTTGGACACCCGAGCGCAGAGCTCGGCAGGCAGCGCTGATCCGCACCTGGCGCCCGTGGGAGAAGTCCACCGGACCCCGCAGCGCTGAGGGCAAGGCGCGCACGGCGCGCAACGGGTTCAAGGGTGGGCACCGGGCGATGCTGCGCGAGCTGGCACGCGAGCTGAACGCGGCGCTACGGCAGCAGCGCGAGACGCTGCAGCGCTGCCCCGGCTCTCACAGAGCTGGCGCCGGCTGCCGGGTCGGCGCCATGGACGCCAGCGCCAGAGACAACCCCCAGCGGGGGGAGTGAGGCTGTCGACGGTGCGCCCTGGCTGGTGACATGGCCCGGCTGGGGCAATCCTCGCGCGCACGGACCGCCACCCCCCCTGTAGGTACTTTCCCGGGGGTTCGTGTGCGGGTGATTCGAGCCCGCTCAGGCGCTTGTGCACGACGGCTGGACTTGGAGAACACTGTCGGCCGCGCGGCCGGCTCCGGCTGGGCTGGGAGCCCGGCATCCTGAGCGGCGACGGGCTGACGCTCAAGGGCATGCACTGGCACACCCTCGAGTGGCGGCAAGCGCATGCCAGCGCGACGCAGGCGCGGCGACCCCCCGGTAGGTACTCCCACGGCGGGAGCGTCGCGGGTGATTCGGCCCCGGCGCACGCGCTAGTGGCTCCAGGGCGGAATTGCTTGACAGGACCGAGGTGGGCTTGACCAACAACGAGGTGGGGCCTGGTCCGCAGCGCGGCAGGATGCCGAGCGATGGGTAGGGTACCCGAGCCGAAACCCGGGCACAAACCCGGGCACAAAACAGGGTGCACCGTCGAAAACAGCCTGTTTTCTGCGGGTTTTTTGAATGAGTTCGACCCGGGTTCCAGGCACCAGCTGGCGCGGCGTGAGCGGATGCCGCCGCGCCGTGGCGCAAGGTTTCAGACCGTTGCCAGGGCCTGATCCAGGTCTGCCAGCAGGTCGTCGATGTGCTCGATGCCGATCGACAGCCGCACCGTGTCCACCGTCACCCCGGCCTTGGCCATTTCGTCGGGCGAGAGCTGGCGGTGCGTGGTCGATGCCGGGTGGCAGGCGAGGGACTTGGCGTCGCCGATGTTGACCAGCCGCGTCACCAGCTTGAGCGCGTCCTGGAAGCGGGCGCCGCCTTCCAGCCCGCCTTCCACCCCGAAGGTCAGGATACCCGAGGCGCGCCCGCCCATGTAGCGCTGCACCAGGGCGTGGTCGGCGTGCGTGGGCAGGCCGGCGTAGTTGACCCACTTCACCTTCGGGTGCTTCTGCAGGTGCTGCGCCACCGCCAGCGTGTTGGCGCAGATGCGGTCCATGCGCAGCGCCACCGTCTCTATGCCCTGCAGGATGAGGAAGGCGTTGAAGGGGCTGAGCGCGGCGCCCATGTTGCGCAGCGGCACCACGCGCGCGCGGCCGATGTAGGCCGCCGCGCCCAGGGCCTCGGTGTAGACCACGCCGTGGTAGCTCACGTCGGGCTCGTTCAGGCGCTTGAAGCGCTGCTTGTGCTGGGCCCAGGGGAACTTGCCGGAGTCGACGATGACGCCGCCTATCGAGTTGCCATGGCCGCCCAGGTACTTGGTCAGCGCATGCACCACGATGTCCGCGCCGTGCTCGATGGGGCGGCACAGGTAGGGGCTGGGCACCGTGTTGTCGACGATCAGCGGCACGCCGTGCGCGTGCGCGATGTCGGCCAGCGCCTTGAAGTCGGTCACGTTGCCCAGCGGGTTGCCGATCGACTCGCAGTAGATCGCCTTCGTGCGTTCGTCGATCAGCGCCGCGAAGCTCTCGGGCTTGCTCGCGTCGGCGAAGCGGGTCTGGATGCCGAGCTGCGGCAGGGTGTGGGCGAACAGGTTGTAGGTGCCGCCGTAGAGCTGGGTCGAGGAGACGATGTTGTCGCCCGCCTCGGCGATGGTCTGCACGGCGTAGGTGATGGCAGCCATGCCGGAGGCCACCGCCAGCGCGCCCACCCCGCCTTCGAGCGCCGCCATGCGTGCTTCGAGCACGCCGGTGGTCGGGTTCATGATGCGGGTGTAGATGTTGCCGGCCACCTTGAGGTCGAACAGGTCGGCGCCGTGACGCGTGTCGTCGAAGGCGTAGGAGGTGGTCTGGTAGATCGGCACCGCGGCCGACTTGGTGCTCGGGTCGGGGCTGTAGCCGGCGTGCACGGCCAGGGTTTCGAACTTCATCCGGGGCTCTCCTTGGGTGGGGTGTGAAAGCGTCGAGTGTAGGCAGCGCCGGCTCGGCGTCAGGCACTCGGCATCAGGCACTCGGCATCAGGCACTCGGCGTCAGGCAAGGCGGCGCCCCTTCGTGAGCCGCGTCCGGCCTGCAGCTGGACGGACCGTTCGCCTGTTCGGCCCCTGAACCGCAAGCCAGCGCCGTCGCGGCCCCCCAATTCCGTCGCTCGCGCGGCGACTTGTGCAGCCAGAATGCGCGGCGATGATCGGCTGGCCACGTATGTCTGCGCACAAGTCCGGCGGCGCGCTCCTGGCTGCGCTTGCGCTCGCCGGGGCGGCGCAGGCGGGCCCCTTCGGTTTCGTCGACGGCGCCGGGGTGGCGCACCTGGCGCCGGTGGCGCTGGATGCACGCTACCGGCCGCTGCTGGGGGCGGCGGCGGCCGACGTGCCCGGCAAGGCCGACCGCACCGCGCGCGTGCTCACCTGGCTGGAGATCGCGCCCGAGGCGCGCGCGCTACGGCCCTGGCTGCGCGAGGCGGCGACGCAGCATGGTGTCGATCCGCTGCTGCTGAAGGCCTTGATTGCGGTGGAGTCGGGGTTCGACGCGCAGGCGGTGTCGGCGCGCGGCGCGCTCGGGCTGATGCAGATCATGCCGGTCAGCGGCGACCGCTACGCCACGGCGGCCGAGCGCCGCACCCCGGCCGAGCAGCGGCTGCGCGACGCGCGCACCAACATCCATACCGGCGCGCGCATGCTGGCCGACCTGCAGCGGCGCTTCGGCCGCATCGACCTCGCGCTGGCGGCCTGGAACGCGGGCGAGGGCCGGGTGCGCCGCGCCGGCCTGCGCCTGCCGCCGATCAAGGAGACCGAGGCCCACGTGCAGATGGTGCTGGAGCTGTACTGGGCGCTGCTGCAGGACGCGCAGATGCGCCAGGCGCGCAGCCTGCGCCTGCAGCCGGCACCGGGCTGAGCGGCGGCCGGCCAGCGGGTCGGGCGCAGGTCAGCGGCCGCGCTCGGCGGGCGCAGTGGGTGCGGTGGGCAAGGTGGGCGCTGTGTGCGTCGGCGCGCGGCGCAGGTTCAGCCAGGCGCTGGCGGCGCCGGCGAGCGCGATGATGGCCATGCCCAGCCAGCCGTAGCCGTCCGGCAGGTGGCCGAAGACCAGCCAGCCGACGAGGGTGGCAGAGGCGATCTGGGTGTAGACGAAAGGCATCAGGGTGGAGGCCGGTGCCATGCCCAGGGCCAGGATCAGCATCAGGTGGCCGGTGGTGCCGGCGAGGCCGGCGACGATCAGCACCGCCCAGCTCAGGGCGTCGGCGCCGGCCAGGGCGGCGGCCACGTCGACCCCGCTGGCCCACAGCACCGGCAGCACGACCGCGGTGCCGACGGCGCCGGTCCAGAAGTGGGTGACCAGCGGGTCGTCGTGGCCGGACAGGCGGCTCGTCAGGACCTGGAACGAGGCGTAGGTGCAGGCGCAGCCGAGCGGGAACAGCACCTCCCAGCCGAAGATGCCGGCGCCTGGGCGTATCACCACCAGGGCACCGGTGAAGGCCAGTCCCACCAGCACCCAGCGCGGGGCGGAGACGCGCTCCTTCAGCAGCCAGGCCGCGAGCAGCGTCACCAGCACCGGCGTCAGCATGTTGATCGCGGTGAATTCGGCGACCTGCATGTGCTGCACGCCGTAGAAGCTCAGCGCGCTGGTGGCCAGCAGCAGGCTGCCGCGCAGGACCTGGAAGCCCCAGCGCTGCGGGCGCAGGCTGCGTCTGGGGTCCAGCAGCAGCCAGACCGCCATCACCAGGGCCTGGGTGGCGTAGCGCCAGCTCAGCACCAGCAGCACCGGCATCATGGCCCCGAGCCAGCGCACCGCGTTGTCCAGCACCGCGAAGGCCAGACCCATGAGGCTGATCAGCGCCACCCCGAGCAGCGGGTGGGCGCGGCGCACTGCGGCGGGCTCAGCCATGCTGGATCCGGCCCTGCAGCGCCAGCCACACCGGCTGCAGCCGCCCCGGCAGGTCGGGCAGGGCGCCGAGGTCGGTGCGGCTGTCGCTGGGGTCGTGGAAGTCGCTGCCGCGCGAGGCCAGGAGCTCGAACTCCTGCGCCAGCTTGCCGTAGGCGACGCGCTCGGCCTCGTTGTGGGCGCCGACCATGACCTCGACCGCGCGCCCGCCCAGGCGCTGGAAGCTGTCGAAGAGGGCCCACTCCTCGGTCGCTGTGAAGCCGTAGCGCCCGGGGTGCGCCAGCACCGCCAGGCCGCCGGCCGCGCCTATCCAGCGCAGCGCCTCGGCGAGCGTGGCCCAGCGGTGCGGCACGTGGCCGGGCTTGCCCTCGACCAGGTAGTGGCGGAAGGCGGCGTGGCTGTCGGCGACCACGCCGCGCTCGACCAGCCAGCGTGCGAAATGCGTGCGCGCGATCAGCGCCGGGTCACCGGCGTGCGCGAGCGCGCCCTCGTAGGCGCCCTGCAGGCCCACGCGCGCCAGGTCGTCGGCGATGCGGCGCGCGCGCTCGCCGCGTCCGTGGCGGATCTGCGCCAGGCCGGCGCCGAGGTCGGGGTCGTCGGCGTCCACGCCCAGGCCCAGCACGTGCACCGAGCGCCCGGCAAAGCTGGCCGAGACCTCGACCCCGCTCAGATAGGCCAGACCCAGGTCGAGTGCTGCGCTGCGCGCCTCGGCCTGGCCGGCCAGGGTGTCGTGGTCGGTCAGCGCCCACAGTTCGACCCCGGCGGCGTGCGCGCGCGTGGCCAGTGCGGCGGGCTCCAGGGTGCCGTCGGAGCGCGTCGAATGCGAGTGCAGGTCGGCGTTGCTGAGGTGGTGCAGGGCGGCCACGGCAGCGCCTACAGCTGCAGCCGGCGCTCGCAGCGCGCGGCCAGGCTCTCGTCGTGGGTGACGACGACGAAGGCGGTGCCGCGCTCGCGCGCGAGCGCCAGCATGAGCTCGAACACGGACTGCGCGGTGGCGCGGTCGAGGTTGCCGGTGGGCTCGTCGGCCAGCACGCAGGCCGGCTCGGTGACCAGGGCGCGCGCGATCGCCACCCGCTGGCGCTCGCCGCCGGACAGCTGCGCCGGGTGGTGTGCCTCGCGTGCGGCCAGCCCCACCTGGGCCAGGGCGGCGCGTGCCGCGGCACGTGCCGCGGCCAGCGGCTGGCGCCGGATGCGCAGCGGCATCGCCACGTTGTCCAGCGCGCTGAACTCGGGCAGCAGGTGGTGGAACTGGTAGACGAAGCCCAGGTGCTGGTTGCGCCAGGCGCCCTGTGCGGCCGCCGAGAGCTGGGCGAAGTCGCGACCCAGCAGCGTCACGCGCCCGGCGCTGGGCGGCTCCAGCCCGCCCAGCAGGTGCAGCAGGGTGCTCTTGCCCGAGCCCGAGGCGCCCACCACCGCCAGCGTCTGGCCGCGGCCGACTTCCAGGTCCACGCCGTGCAGCACGCTCACGTCCAGCGCGCCCTCGGTGAAGCGCTTGTGCAGGCCCTGGGCCTGCAGCACCGGCTGCGTGGCGGCCGCACCGGCTGCGCCAGCCGCACCGAGGGCACTCGCCTCAGTCATGGCGCAAGGCCTCGGCCGGGTTGACGCGGCTGGCGCGCCAGCTCGGGTACAGGGTGGCCACGAAGGCCAGCGCGAGCGCGATCAGCGTCACCGGAACGATGTCGCTGGCCAGCGGCTGGCTGGGCATGCGGCTGATCAGGTAGATGCTGCTGGGCAGGAAGGCGACGCCGAGCGCGCGCTCGATGGCGGGCACGATGACGTCGATGTTCAGCGCCACCGCGAGCCCGAGCGCGAGGCCGGACAGGGTGCCGATGACGCCGCTGGCCGCGCCCTGGACGACGAAGATGCCCATGATCGAGCGCGGGCTTGCGCCCAGGGTGCGCAGGATGGCGATGTCGGCCTGCTTGTCGGTCACCGTCATCACCAGGGTCGAGACGAGGTTGAACGCCGCCACCGCGACGATCAGGGTCAGGATGATGAACATCATGCGTTTCTCGATCTGCACCGCCTCGAACCACTGGCGGTTGCTGCGCGTCCAGTCGCGCACCAACAGCCCCGCGGGCAGGGTGGCGGCGAGCTCGGCCGCCACCGCCGGTGCCTGCTGCACGTCGGCCAGGCGCAGCTGCACGCCGGTGGCGCCGCCGCTGCGGAAGAAGCGCGCCGCGTCGTCCAGGTGCACCAGCGCGAGCGTGCTGTCGTACTCGTAGTGGCCGGAATCGAAGCTGCCGGCAACGGTGAAGGTCTTCAGCCGCGGCGCCATGCCGGCGGGTGTGACCGTGCCGCCGGGGCCGTACAGGGTCACCGCGTCACCGGCCTGCACGCCGAGCTGGCGCGCCAGCTCGCTGCCGAGCACGATGCGCCAGCTGCCGGGCTGCAGCTGCGCCAGCAGCTCGCTGCGCTGCGCCGCCAGCGGGGTGACGGCGGCTTCCTCGGCGGGGACGATGCCGCGCACCAGGGCGCCGCGGATGATGTCGCCGCGCGACAGCAGGCCCTGGGCCGCGACATAGGGGGCGGCGGCGCGCACCTGTGGCAGCCGGCGCGCCAGCGCCGCGGTGGCCTGCCAGTCTGCCAGCGCCTGGCCCTGGGCGTCGAACACCTCGACGTGCGCGATCACGCTGAGCATGCGGTCGCGCACCTCCTTCTGGAAGCCGTTCATCACCGACAGCACGATGATCAGCGCCGCCACCCCGAGCGCGATGCCCAGCATGGACACGCCGGAGATGAAGGAGATGAAGCCGTTGCGCCGCCCGGCCCGGCCGCTGCGCACGTAGCGCCACCCGACCTGCCATTCGTAGGGCGAATTCATTGCCCGCGATGTTAGCCGCGCTCCCGTGCCAGGCCGCGGCATCGGGATAATCGCCGCGTCCTTGCCCATGCCCCCATGCACCTGCTGATCCCGTTTGCCGCGCCCGGGTCCGACGCCGGCCGCCAGGCCTTGAGCGCGCTCGCGCTGCCCCAGCTGTCGGCCCTGCTGGCGAGCGCCGACGCGCCGCAGATCGACGTCGGCGACGAGACCAGCCTGAGCCCGCCGCACGAGCGCGCGCTGGCGCGCGAACTGGGACTGGCGGGCGCCGACGGCCTGCTGCCCTGGGCCGCCTGGCAGGCTGCGCGCGAAGGCCAGTCCGACGCCTCGCCGGCCGACCTCGCCTGGGGCCAGCTGACCCCCGTGCACTGCCACCTCGGCACCGATCAGGTCAGCCTGCTCGATCCCGAGGAGCTGGCGCTGGACGAGGCCGGCTCGCGCGCCCTGCTGGCGGCGCTGCACGATCTGTTCGAGAGCGAGGGCTTCGTCCTCGTCTACGGCGCGCCCACGCGCTGGTACCTGGCGCACGAATCGCTGGCTGAGCTGGCCACCGCGTCGCCCGACCGTGTGATCGGCCGCAACGTCGACCCCTGGCTGCCGGCCGGGCGCGATGCGCGGCTGTGGCGGCGGCTGCAGAACGAGGTCCAGATGCGCCTGCACCAGCATCCGCTGAACGAGGCGCGCGAGGCGCGCGGCCTGCTGCCGGTGAACAACCTGTGGCTCAGCGGCTGCGGTGTGCTGCCGGCGCTGTCCCGCCTGGAGCCACCCGCCGAGCTGGTGGTCGACGAGCGGCTGCGCCGGCCGGCGCTGGCCGAGGACTGGGCGGCCTGGATCCAGGCCTGGAGCGCGCTCGACACCGAGCGGCTGGCGCTGCTGCGCGGCCGCGCGGCCAGGCTCACCCTGTGCGGCGAGCGCAGCGCCGCGAGCTGGCAGCTGCGCCCGCCCGGCCTGTGGCAGGCGCTGCGCGCGCGCTGGCGCCGCAGCGACCCGCGCACGCTGCTGGAGAGCCTGTGATGAAGCTGCACACGCGCGACGTGCCGCCGCGCACGGCCTGGGCGCTGGAGCAGGCGGGCGTGCATCCGCTGCTGGCGCGGCTGCTGGCGGCGCGCGGGGTGCGCGACGCCGCCGAGCTGGACGCCGACCTGGGCCGCCTGCTGCCGCCGGCCACGATGCGCGGTGCCGAGGCGGCGGCACGCCTGCTGGCGGACGCGGTCGACGCCGGCCGGCGCATCTGCGTCGTCGCCGACTACGACTGCGACGGCGCCACCGCCTGCGCGGTGGCCTTGCGAGGCCTGCGCCTGCTCGGCGCCGCGCCGCAGGACCTGGGCTATGTGGTGCCCGACCGCGCCGTGCACGGCTACGGTCTGACGCCGGCGATCGTCGACCTCGCGCTCGCGCAGCTCCCGCAGCTGCTGCTGACGGTGGACAACGGCATCGCCAGCCTGGCCGGCGTGGCGCACGCGCGCGCCGCCGGGCTGCAGGTGCTGGTGACCGACCACCACCTGCCGGCGCGCGAGGACGACGCCGTCGTGCTGCCGGCCGCCGACGTGATCGTCAACCCCAACCAGCCCGGCTGCGCCTTCGAGAGCAAGTCGCTGGCCGGCGTCGGCGTCATGTTCTACGTCCTGCTGGCCACGCGCGCCGAGCTGCGCGCGCGCGGACGCTTCGACGCCGCCAGCCAACCGCGGCTGGACGCCTTGCTCGACCTCGTCGCGCTCGGCACCGTGGCCGATGTGGTGCGGCTGGACGCCAACAACCGCCGCCTCGTCGCCCAGGGCCTGCGGCGCATCCGCAGCGGGCGCATGCAGCCGGGGCTGGCGGCGCTGTTCGCCGCCGCCGGGCGCGACCCCGCGCGTGCCGCCGCCTTCGACTTTGGATTTGCCCTCGGCCCGCGCATCAACGCCGCCGGCCGGCTGGCGGACATGACGCTGGGCATCGAGTGCCTGCTCACCGACGACGCGCTGCGCGCCGGCGAGCTGGCGCAGCAGCTCGACCAGATCAACCGCGAGCGCCGCGAGGTCGAGGCCGGCATGCGCGAGCAGGCCCAGGCCATGCTCGAACGCTGGGCCGACGACGACCCGCGGCCGGCGCTGGCGCTGTACGACCCCGAGTTCCACGAGGGCGTGGTCGGCATCGTCGCCGGACGCCTGAAGGACAGGCTGCACCGCCCGACCTTCGTCTTCGCGCGCGGTGCCGACGGCCTGCTCAAGGGCTCCGGCCGATCCATCCCGGGATTTCACCTGCGCGATGCGCTGGACCTGCTGGCCAAGCGCCACCCGGGGGTGCTGCTGCGCTTCGGTGGCCACGCCATGGCCGCCGGCTGCACGCTGGCGGAATCGGCCTTCGCCACCTTCGACGCCGGCTTCCAGGCCGTCGCTGCCGAGTGGCTGGACGCCGCTGCGCTCACGCGCACCCTGCACACCGACGGCCCGCTGCCGCTGCAGTGGTTCAACGCCGAGACCGCACAGCTGCTGGATGCTCAGGTCTGGGGCCAGGGATTCGAGGCCCCCGTCTTCTGCGACGAGGTGCAGGTGCTGCAGCAGCGGCTGGTGGGCGAGAAGCACCTCAAGCTGCGCCTGCGTCACCAGGGCGAGCTGCGCGACGCGATCTGGTTCGGCCACGTCGACCCCTTGCCCGAGCGCGTGCGCCTGGCCTGGCGGCTCGCGCTCGACGAGTGGCAGGGCCGGCAGCGCGTGCAGATGGTGGTCGAGTCGGCGCAGGAGCTCTGAACGATGGACGCCGAGGCGGCGCAGCCTGGATCGGCGCTGCCGGTGTTCGGCTTCGTCAGCGTGCACCGGCAGCCGATCATCGACGGCGTGGCCGCCGAGGCGGCCTGGCTGGCGCGCGCCGCCGAGGGTGGGCCGGCGGCGGCCCACCTGTGGACCGCGCCCGAGGGGCTGGTCGTGCCGCGCCGCCACGCCATGCGCGCGGGCTGGGCGGCGCTGGACCAGCGCGGCCTGCAGCAGCGCGCCAGCGGCGGCGGCCTGGTGCCGCAGGGGCCGGGGATCTGGAACCTGAGCCTGGTCTGGCGCGCCGCCGCGAGCCCGGCGCTGCACGCGGTCTACGCCGAGCTGTGCGCGAACCTGTGCCAGGCCTTCGCCCGCCTGGGCCTGCAGGCGGCGCCGGGCGAGGTGGCGGGTTCGTTCTGCGACGGGCGCTGGAATCTGGCCGTGGGCGGACGCAAGTTCGTCGGCACCGCACAGGCGCACAAGAGGCTGCACGGGCAGACGCTGGTGCTGGCGCACGCGGTGATCGTGGTCGACGCCCAGGCGCAGCAGCTGTGCGCGCGCTGCAACGCTTTCGAGCAGGCGCTGGGCAGCGCCGAGCGCTACCGGCCCGAGGTCCTGACCAGCATCGCCGCCGAGCTGCCGGGGG
Source organism: Pseudomonadota bacterium (assembly GCA_963205525.1). The sequence continues at coordinate 36,960 of CAUJJP010000059.1, forward strand.
TCGCGGACATCGAGTCGCGCACCCTCGGCGTGCTCGCCGAGCAGTTCGCGCGCGTGCTGGTGCAGCCGGTGCGCTGAACCGCGCGCCGCGATCGCAGGCTCAGGCGATGTCGCCCACGTGCACCGCGTAGCTGCCGCGCTGGCGGTCGGCGAAGAAGTGCTCCAGGGTCTGGCGCACGGTGCGAAACGCGATCTGCTCCCAGGGGATCTCGTGCTCGCGGAAGAGCTGCGCCTGCAGCGTCTCCGGGCCCGGCGCGAGCCGGGTGTCGAGCATGCGCGCGCGGTAGAACAGGTGCAGCTGTCCGGCGCGCACGACGTTGAGCACGGTGAACAAGCCCTCCAGCTCGACCTGGGCGCCGGCTTCCTCGTCGGTCTCGCGCAGCGCGCCCTCGGCGACCGACTCGCCCAGCTCCTGGAAGCCGGCCGGCAGCGTCCACAGCCCGTGGCGCGGCTCGATCGCGCGCCGGCACAGCAGCACCCGGTCCTCCCACACCGGCAGCGTGCCGACGACGTTGATCGGGTTCTCGTAGTGGATCTCGCCGCAGGCGCTGCACACCGCGCGCTCGCGGTTGTCGTCGGCAGGGATCTGGTAGCGGGTGGCGGCGCCGCAGACGCGACAGTGCTGGATGCGGCGGGGCGCGAACATCGGTCCAGTGTAGCGGCGTGGCATCATGGCCCGCTCGCCTGGAGCACCCGCCGATGAGCCTCGTTTTCCCCGCTTGCGAACCGGTCAGCCTGCCGGTGGCCGGAGGTGGCCGCTTCCCGGTGCACCGCGTCTACTGCGTCGGCCGCAACTACGCCGAGCATGCGCAGGAGATGGGGCACAGCGGGCGCGAGCCGCCGTTTTTCTTCATGAAGCCGGCTGACGCCCTGCTGCCGGTGGCGGCCGGCGCGACCGGCGAGATGGACTACCCAACGCTCACCGCCGACCTGCAGCACGAGGTCGAGCTGGTGGTGGCGCTCGGTCCCGGTGCCCGCGTCTGGGGCCACGCGGTGGGGCTGGACATGACGCGCCGCGACCTGCAGGCGCAGATGAAGAAGCAGGGCCGGCCGTGGGAAATCGGCAAGGCCTTCGAGCAGGCGGCCCCGATCGGCCCCATCGTCGCGCTGGCGGACGGCGCGGTGCCGAACGCGGGGGCGATCTCGCTCGACGTGAACGGCCAGCGCCGCCAAAGCGGCGACCTCTCGGACCTGATCTGGAACGTCGCCGAGACCCTGGAGCAGCTCGCGCGCGCCTGGACCCTGCAACCCGGCGACCTGATCTTCACCGGCACCCCGGCCGGGGTCGGCACGGTGCTGCGCGGCGATCTGCTGTGCGCGCGCATTGCCGGCCTGCCGGACTTGATGCTGCGCCTGCGCTGAAGGCTTGGCGGACCATGGAGCTCTACAACTACCACCTCAGCTCGGCCTCGTACCGGGTGCGCATCGTGCTCGCCCTCAAGGGCCTGGCCTACGACTACAAGCCGGTGCAGCTGCGCCGCAACGAGCAGTTCGGCGAATCCTATGCCGCGGTGTCGGCGTCGCGCCTGGTGCCCTTGCTGAAGGACGGCGAGCACGTGCTGACGCAGTCGCTGGCGATCATGGAGTACCTGGAGGAGACCCATCCCGAGCCGCCGCTGCTGCCGCCGGACGCCGCCGGGCGCGCCCGCGTGCGTGCGATCGCGCTCGACATCGCGTGCGAGATCCACCCGCTGGACAACCTGCGCGTGCTGCGTTACCTGGTGGGTCCGATGAAGCTGTCGGAGGAAGACAAGGACCGCTGGTACCGGCACTGGGTGGAGACCGGGCTGGAGGTGGTGGAGCGCCAGCTCGCGGCGCAGCCCTCGACCTACTGCCACGGCGAGACGCCTACCCTGGCCGACGCCTGCCTGGTGCCGCAGATCTTCAACGCCAGGCGCATGGACTGCCGGCTCGACCATGTGCCGCAGGTGATGCGGGTGTTCGACGCCTGCATGAAGCTGGACGCCTTCGAGCACACGCGTCCCGAGCGCTGCCCGGATGCCGAATGAGCTGCGCCCCGCCGACTGGCCGGCGACGCTGGGCGCGCACTGCAGCACACGCGCGGGCGGTGTCAGCGGCGGGCCCTACGAGTCGCTGAACCTGGGGCTCGCGGTCGGCGATGCCGCCGCCGCGGTGGCCGAGAACCGGCGCCGCTTCACCGCCCGGCTGGAGGGCGCGCGGCCCTTGTGGCTGCAACAGGTGCACGGGGCGCGGGTGCTGAATGCCGACGCCGACGCGCTGGCAGGCGAGCCGCCGAGCGCCGACGCGGCCTGGACCGACGAGATCGGCGTGGCCTGCGTGGTGCAGGTGGCCGACTGCCTGCCGGTGCTGCTGGCGCGCCCCGACGGCCGCGCCGTGGCCGCCGCGCACGCCGGCTGGCGCGGCCTGGCCGGCGGCGTGCTGGACGCCACCGTGCAGGCGCTGTGCGAAGGCAGCGGCGCCGATCCGGCGGACCTGCTGGCCTGGCTCGGACCCTGCATCGGGGCGGACGCCTTCGAAGTCGGTGCCGAGGTGCAGCAGGCCTTTGCCGAAGACGCTGCGCGCGACCCCGCCCTGCTGCGTGCGGCGCCCAGGCCCGACGGTGCGCCGCGCTGGCGCGCCGACCTCGCCGGCCTGGCGCGGGTGCGGCTGCAGCGGCTGGGCCTGCGCCGGCTGCAGGGTGGCCGCTGGTGCACCGTCAGCGACCGTTCACGCTTCTTTTCCTACCGGCGCGACGGGGTCTGCGGCCGCTTCGCCGCTGCCGTCTGGCGCCGCGCTTGAACCCGTCGCTGAGCCCGCGTGGGCTGCGGCGCGGCGGCGACGATGCGGCGTGCCCAGGATGTACAGCAGCAGGGCCAGCGACCCCAGGCCGTACAGCAGCAGCGTCATCAACGCCCCCAGCACGCTGCCCTGGGGCGCCAGCGCTTCCGCCAGCGCCATCATCAGCACGACGTAGATCCAGGCGATGGCGACGATGTACATCCTGCTAGGTGGAAAATGATTCCGGATAATGGAATTCAATGTCAACCGATGGTAAGCGATCTGGCGTACAACGTGACCATGTTCACGCCCGGCCTGTTCCCAGGAGACCGCTTTGAGCAGCACGCCTAGAGCCCGTCCGCGCCCGGCTGCCGCCGGCACCAAGAAGCCCGCTGCCGAGCGCGCGGCGCAAGCCGGCTCCGCGCGCCCGCGCGCCGGGACGAGCCCCGCGCCGAAGGCGCCCGGCGTGGCCAGGGCCCGCAAGACAGGCCAGGCAGGCCAGGCACCCCAGGGGCCAGAAGCAGGCAAGGCGGCTCCTGCGGCAGCGCCGTCGGCGGCCGCGGGCGGCTTGCGCGAGCCCGCAGCGGCCTTTGGCGCCGCGCTGAGCGACATGTTCGGCCGCCTGCAGGGCCTGAGCCTGCCGCAGGCCGAACTGGCGGCGCTGCAGGGTGAGTACCTGCAGGGCGCGCTGCAGGTCTGGAACGACAGCCTGCAAGGCCTGCAGCAAGGCCAGGCGCAGCCGCCGGCGGACCGGCGCTTCGCCGGCCAGCCCTGGCTCGCCAACCCGGCCGCCGCCTACACGGCGCAGATGTACTTGCTCAACGCGCGCACCCTGATGCAGATGGCCGAGGCGGTGCAGGGCGACGCCAAGACCCGTGCCCGCATCCGCTTTGCGGTCCAGCAGTGGATAGACGCCAGCAGCCCCAGCAACTTCCTGGCCTTCAACCCCGAGGCGCTGGACAAGGCGGTGCAGACCCAGGGCCAGAGCATCGTCGCCGGCATGCAGCACCTGCTGCAGGACCTGGGCAAGGGCCATGTCTCGCAGACTGACGAGTCGGTGTTCGAGGTCGGCCGCAACGTCGCCACCACCGAGGGCGCGGTGGTGTTCGAGAACGAGCTGTTCCAGCTCATCGAGTACAAGCCGCTCACGCCGCAGGTGCACGAGCGCCCGATGCTGTTCGTGCCGCCGTGCATCAACAAGTACTACATCCTGGACCTGCAGCCGCAGAACTCGCTGATCCGCTACACCGTGGAGCAGGGGCACCGGGTCTTCGTGGTGAGCTGGCGCAACCCGGACGACAGCCTCAAGTCCCTGAGCTGGGACGACTACATCGAGCGCGGGGCGATCCGCGCGATCGAGGTCGTGCGCGAGATCGGCGCCACGCCGACCGTCAACACGCTGGGCTTTTGCGTCGGCGGCACCATCCTCGCCACCGCGCTGGCGGTGCTGGCGGCGCGCGGCGAGCAGCCAGCGCAGAGCCTGACTCTGCTGACCACGCTGCTGGACTTCGCCGACACCGGGGTGCTGGACATCTTCGTCGACGAGGCATCGGTCCGGTTGCGCGAACTGACCATAGGCGCCCAGGCCTCGACCGGACCCGGCCTGCTCAAGGGCAGCGAGCTCGCCACCACCTTCAGCTTTCTGCGCCCGAACGACCTGGTCTGGAACTACGTCGTCGGCAACTACCTCAAGGGCGAGGCGCCGCCCCCCTTCGACCTCCTGTACTGGAACGGCGACAGCACCAACCTGCCGGGCCCCATGTACTGCTGGTACCTGCGCCACACCTATCTGCAGAACGAACTCAAGCTGCCGGGCCGGCTCCAGGTCTGCGGCCAGCCGCTGGACCTGGGCACGATCACCGCGCCGGCCTTCGTCTACGGCAGCCGCGAGGACCACATCGTGCCCTGGAAGGCGGCCTACGCCTCGACCCAGATCCTGCGCGGCCCGACCCAGTTCGTGCTCGGCGCCAGCGGCCACATCGCCGGCGTCATCAACCCGCCGCCGCGGCCGGGCAAGCCGGCCAAGCGCAGCCACTGGACCCATTCCAGGCTGCCGGCCCAGGCCGACGACTGGCTGGCCGGCGCCACCGAGCACCCGGGCAGCTGGTGGAGCCGCTGGAGCGACTGGCTGGCGCCGCACGGCGGCCGCCTCGTCGCCGCGCCGCGCGGCTATGGCAGCCGCAGCCACAAGCGCATCGAAGCGGCCCCCGGCCGCTACGTCAAGGTCAAAGCCTGATCGATTCACAAGCACCAAGGAGAACCCATGACCGACATCGTCATCGTCGCCGCCGCCCGCACCGCGGTCGGCAAGTTCGGCGGCACGCTCGCCAAGACCCCGGCCTCGGCGCTCGGCGCGACCGTGATCCGCGCCCTGCTCGAGCGCAGCAAGCTCGACGGCGCGCAGGTCGGAGAGGTCATCCTGGGCCAGGTGCTGCAGGCCGGCTGCGGCCAGAACCCGGCGCGCCAGGCGGTGATCGCCGCCGGGCTGCCGAACGCGGTGCCGGCGATGACGATCAACAAGGTCTGCGGCTCGGGCCTGAAGGCGGTGATGCTGGGCCTGCAGGCGATCCGCGACGGCGACAGCGAGATCGTGATCGCCGGTGGCCAGGAGAACATGAGCCTGGCGCCGCACGTGCTGCCGGGCAGCCGCGACGGCCAGCGCATGGGCGACTGGAAGCTCGTCGACACCATGGTCAACGACGGCCTGTGGGACGTCTACAACCGCTACCACATGGGCATCACGGCCGAGAACGTGGCGCGCGAGCACGGCATCAGCCGCGAGCAGCAGGACGCGCTCGCCCTGGCGAGCCAGCAGAAGGCCGCGGCGGCGCAGGACGCCGGTCGCTTCAAGGACGAGATCGTGCCGGTCATGATCGCGCAGAAGAAGGGCGACCCGGTTCCCTTCGACGCCGACGAATACATCAACCGCAAGACCAATGCCGAGGCCCTGGCCGCCCTGCGCCCGGCCTTCGACAAGGCCGGCAGCGTGACCGCCGGCAACGCCAGCGGGCTCAACGACGGCGCCGCCGGCGTGCTGCTGATGAGCGCCAAGAAGGCCGACCAGCTCGGCCTGACGCCGCTGGCGCGCATCGCCAGCTACGCCAGCGCCGGCCTGGACCCGGCCACCATGGGCATAGGGCCGGTGCCGGCCTCGCGCCGCGCGCTCGAGCGCGCGGGCTGGAAGCCGGCCGACCTGGACCTGCTGGAGATCAACGAGGCCTTCGCCGCCCAGGCCTGCGCGGTGCACCAGCAGATGGGCTGGGACACGAGCAAGGTCAACGTGAACGGCGGCGCGATCGCGATCGGACACCCCATCGGCGCCAGCGGCTGCCGCATCCTGGTCACCCTGCTGCACGAGATGCAGCGTCGCAGCGCGCGCAAGGGCATCGCCAGCCTGTGCATAGGCGGCGGCATGGGCGTGGCGCTGACCGTCGAGCGCTGAAGAAGGATTTCCAACCCCCCTGCAGAGGGCATACACCGGAGGTACACATGAGCCAGAAGATTGCATACGTCACCGGCGGCATGGGCGGCATCGGCACCGCGATCTGCCAGCGCCTGGCCCGGGACGGCTTCAAGGTCATCGCCGGCTGCGGGCCCACGCGCGACGCCCAGAAGTGGCTGGACGAGCAAAAGGCGCTGGGCTATTCCTTCCACGCCAGCGTCGGCAACGTCGCCGACTGGGACAGCACGGTGGCCGCCTTCTCCAAGGCCAGGCACGAGCACGGCTCGATCGACGTGCTGGTGAACAACGCCGGCATCACGCGCGACCGCATGTTCCTGAAGATGACGCCCGACGACTGGCGGGCGGTGATAGACACCAACCTCAACAGCATGTTCAACGTCACCAAGCAGGTGGTGCCGGACATGGTGGAAAAGGGCTGGGGCCGGATCATCCAGATCTCGTCGGTGAACGGCGAGAAAGGTCAGGCCGGGCAGACCAACTACTCGGCGGCCAAGGCCGGCATGCACGGCTTCACGATGGCGCTGGCGCAGGAACTGGCGAGCCGCGGCGTGACCGTGAACACCGTCAGCCCGGGCTACATCGGGACCGAGATGGTGCGCGCGATCAAGCCCGAGATCCTGGACAAGATCGTCGCCACCATCCCCATCAAGCGCCTGGGCACGCCGGAGGAGATCGGCTCCATCGTCGGCTGGCTGGCGGGGCCGGACTCCGGCTTCACCACCGGTGCCGAGCTGTCCTGCAACGGCGGGCTGCACATGAGCTGAGCGGCGCCGCCGGCAGCGGCCGAGCCCGCTGCCAGCTGCGGCCGAGCCCGCTGCCAGCTGCGGCCCAGCCCGCTGCCTGCCGGCGGCTTTGATCGCCGCCGGCAGGCGGTGGCGGGCGTCAGGGCTGGTGCGGCTGCGCCAGCGCGGCCAGCAGCTGCGGCGCCTTCTGCGCCAGGTAGTCGGCCAGCGCCAGCACCTGCACCGGACCGACGCGCCGCGTGTCCTCCAGCGACACCTCCACCTCGCGCCAGCGGTCGCCCGGCCCGTCGGGCAGCAGCGGCCCGAAGGCGCCGGCCGCGATCGTCACCAGCGCCAGCGGGCCGACCGGCCGCAGCAGGCGGTTGAGCAGGGTCACCCGCTCGCTGGGCGTGGCCTGTTCGTACAGCGCGGCCACGCGTGGCGCCAGTTCGTTGCTGTGCATGGGCGCCAGCCTATCGGCGCTGTGTGAAGCTGCCGTGAAGGGGGTGCAAGCAAAGGCATGTTGCTGCGCGGCCAGCCTCGCTACAGTCCGCGCATGGACGCCGACCCTGATCCCGACGATCTGCAGGAACTGCAGGAGTGGCGCGAGGCGCTGCAATCGCTGCTCGCCCGCGGCGGGCCGCAGCGGGTGCGCCAGGTCATGGACCTGCTGGCCGCCGATGCGCGCGACCCGGCCATAGGCTGGCAGCCGCCGCGCGGCACGCCCTACCTCAACACCATCCCCGCCGAGCGCCAGCCGGTGTTCCCGGGCGACCTCGCCGTCGAGGAGCGGCTGGCTTCGCTGATGCGCTGGAACGCCCTGGCGATGGTGGTGCGCGCCAACCAGGCGCACGGCGAGCTCGGCGGCCACATCGCCAGCTACGCCAGCGCGGCCGACCTGTTCGAGGTCGGCTTCAACCACTTCTTCCATGCCCGCGACCTCGTGTTCTGGCAGCCGCATTCGGCGCCCGGCGTGTACGCGCGCGCCTTTCTGGAGGGGCGGCTGCAGGAATCCGAGCTCGCGCACTACCGGCAGGAGATCGCGGCCCGGCAAGCGGGTGCGCGCGGCCTGGCGAGCTACCCGCATCCCTGGCTGATGCCGGAGTTCTGGCAGTTCCCCACCGGCTCCATGGGCATAGGCCCGATCAGCAGCATCTACCAGGCGCGCTTCATGCGCTATCTGGCGCACCGCGGCATCGCCGACACCGCCGGCCGGCGCGTCTGGGGCGTGTTCGGCGACGGCGAGATGGACGAGCCGGAGAGCATGAGCGCGTTGACGCTGGCCGCGCGTGAAGGCCTGGACAACCTGGTCTGGGTGATCAACTGCAACCTGCAGCGCCTGGACGGCCCGGTGCGCGGCAACGGCCGCATCGTCGACGAGCTGGAGGCCTTGTTCGAGGGCGCGGGCTGGCAGGTCGTGAAGCTGGTCTGGGGCAGCGACTGGGACGGCTTGTTCGCGCGCGACCGCGCGGGCGCCCTGCAGCGCGCCTTCGCCGGCACGGTGGATGGCCAGTTCCAGACCTTTGCCGCCAAGGACGGGCGCTACAACCGCGAGCACTTCTTCGGCCAGGACCCGCAGCTCGCGGCGCTGGCGCAGGGGCTGAGCGACGAGCAGATCGACCGCCTCAAGCGCGGTGGCCACGACCTGGTGAAGATCCATGCGGCCTACCAGGCCACGCTGCAGGCCGACGGCCGGCCGGCGGTGGTGCTGGCGCAGACCAAGAAGGGCTACGGCATGGGCCACGCCGGCCAGGGCCGCATGAGCACCCACCAGCAGAAGAAGCTCGACCGCGCCGACCTGATCGCGTTTCGCAACCGCTTCGCGCTGCCGCTGGACGACGCCCAGACCGAGGCCCTGGCCTTCTACCGCCCGCCCGAGGACGCGCCGGAGATGGTCTACCTGCGCGCGCGCCGCGCCGAACTCGGCGGTGCGATCCCGGCACGTCGGCGCGCGGCGCCGGTGCTGCCGGTGCCGGCGCTGGCCGAGATCGCGGGCTTTGCGCTGCAGGCCGATGGGCGCGAGATGAGCACCACCATGGCCTTCGTGCGGCTGCTCGCGGCGCTGCTCAAGGACCCGGTGCTCGGCCCGCGCGTGGTGCCCATCGTGGCCGACGAGGCGCGCACCTTCGGCATGGCCAACCTGTTCCGCCAGGTCGGCATCTACAGCCGCTCGGGCCAGCAGTACGAGCCGGAGGACATCGGCTCGGTGCTCGCCTACCGCGAGGCGCGCGACGGCCAGATCCTGGAGGAAGGCATCAGCGAGGCCGGTGCGCTGGCGAGCTGGACCGCCGCCGCCACCAGCTACAGCGTGCACGGCGAGCCCATGCTGCCGTTCTACATCTATTACTCAATGTTCGGCTTCCAGCGCGTGGGCGACCAGATCTGGGCCGCCGCCGACCAGCGCGCGCGCGGCTTCCTGCTCGGCGCCACCGCCGGGCGCACCACGCTGGGCGGCGAGGGCCTGCAGCACCAGGACGGGCACAGCGTGCTGGTCGCTGCCCAGGTGCCCAACTGCCGGGTCTGGGACCCCGCCACCGCGGGCGAGATGGCGGTCATCGTCCACCACGGCATGCAGGAGATGCTGGTCGCGCAGCGCGACGTCTTCCACTACCTGACGCTGATGAACGAGAACCAGCCTCAGCCCTCGCTGGCGCTGGAGGACGCCGCCGACGTGCTGCGCGGCCTGCGCCGGGTGCGCGCGGTGTCGCAGACGGGATCGCAGGCAGCGGTGCGGCTGCTCGGCTCGGGCACGCTGCTGGCGCAGGCGCTGGCAGCGGCCGAACTGCTGCAGGCCGACTGGGGGCTCGCGGCCGAGGTCTACAGCGTCACCAGCTACGCCGAGCTGGCGCGCGAGGCGCGTGCCGCCGAACGCGCGGCGCGGCTGCAGCCGGGTTTGACGGCGGCGCCGACCCAGCTCCAGCGCCTGCTGCCGGGCCGCGTGCCGGTGGTCGCGGTGAGCGACTGGGTGCGCGCCTGGCCGGCGCTGATCGCGCCGCACCTGGATGCGCGCATGCTCATCCTCGGCACCGACGGCTTCGGCCGCAGCGACACGCGCACCGCGCTGCGCCGATTCTTCGAGGTCGACCGCCACCACATCGTGCTCGCCGCGCTGCAGGCGGCGGCGCCGCAGCATCTGGCCGCTGCGGCCTCGCGCTACGGCATCGCCGTCGACGCGTCGGCGCCCTGGACGGTGTGAGGGCGCGCCGGTGATCCTGGATCCGGCAGTTGGACGCGCCCGAGCGGGCTGCGCTGTGGGGTGCTGGCAAGACGCGACGACGCTGCGGGCTCATGCCCGCGAGGAGGAGCAACGCCGCCAGCGCGCCGCAGCGCGGCTCGATCGGGTGCGTAGCGAGCTCACCCAGCAGGTGATTGCTGCCGTGGCTGCAAGTGCTTGAGAACACGGACGAATCCCGCGCCGATGAGCGGTCAACTGCCGGATCTAGGATCAGTCGGCCGGCGGACCGAGCAGTTCCGCCAGCCGCGTCATCACCCAGCCCGACTCGGCCGCGCTGAGGTCCAGCCCGGTCTGCGGCAGGCCGCGCGCGATGCGCTCCAGCACGTCGGCGCGGGTCACGCCGAGCTGCCAGCGCTTCGTCTGCGCCGTCTCCACCAGCACCTGCGCGAGGTCCTCGCACAGCTCGTAGCGCGCCGCGATGTGCGCCGCGCTGGCGCTCGGCTTGCTCCTGCCGGGCGCCAGGAAGAGGGCGATGAAGGAGGGCGGGACGAGGATCTGGCTGTCGGGGGACATGGGCGACATCCGCCCATTGTCGGCGCGTCAGGCGCGGCGCGGTTTGTGGCGGGCTGTATGATTCTCCGCGTTGGTGCTCGTCGAGGCGTTCGGCCGAGACAGTTCAACGGGAATCAGGGGGGAATGGGGCAACCGCCACCGGACCTTGACCTGAGCTGCCCCCGCAACGGTAAGCGAACGGAAGCCGCCCGCAGGACGGCTTTCAGCTCGTGACACAAAGCCACTGGAGCCGCAGCGCATCGCGCTGCCAACCGGGAAGGCGTCACGGGTCGTCTTCGTCAGCCCGGATACCGGCCAACGACGTGGCGTGCCGTGCAAGCGGTGCGCCGTGAGGCGCGAACCGCGGGGGGGCGGACGAGCGCGTTCGGTTCCTTTCTCTTCATGACCACGTCCAATTCCGGCTGCGCGACCCGCGGCCTTGCTTCGTTCGTGCTGGCCCTGGGCGCCAGCGTTCCCGCCGTGCAGGCGCAGACCGGCGCTTCCGGCGCGGGCACCCCCACCGACACCATCGTCGTCACCGCCAGCCGCAGCGCGCAGCCGCTGTCCACGGTGCTGGCCGACCTCTCGGTGATCGACCGTGCCGCCATCGAGCGCAGCGGCGCGAGCGCGCTCGCCGACCTGCTGGCGCGCCTGCCCGGCGTCGCCATGGTGCGCAACGGCGGCCCCGGCGCCAGCACCAGCGTCTTCATCCGCGGCGGCGAGACGCGCCACACCGCGGTCTACATCGACGGCATGCGCGTCGATTCGCAGGCCTCGGGCGGCGCGCCCTGGGAGCAGATCCCGCTCGACCAGATCGATCGCATCGAGGTCTTGCGCGGCGCCGCGGCGGCGGCCTACGGCTCCGATGCGGTGGCCGGCGTGGTGCAGCTCTTCACGCGCCGCGGCAAGGGCCAGGCGCGGCCGACGGCCGCACTCAGTCTGGGCTCCTTCCGCACCGCGCAGGCCGAGGCCGGCGTCAGCGGCAGCACTGACATGCTG
>CAUJJP010000060.1 GCA_963205525.1 Pseudomonadota bacterium
GCTTGGGAACGGCCCGGCGCGCTCATAAGGCCACCTTCGCCCCCGAAGGGCTTCGGTATGAGCGCTTGGGAACGGCCCGGCGCGCTCATAAGGCCACCTTCGCCCCCGAAGGGCTTCGGTATGAGCGCTTGGGAACGGCCCGGCGCGCTCTCATCGCTCGGCGTCGCCCAGCATGGCGGCGACTTGCTCGCCGATGACGATGGCGGCGGTCAGTCCCGGCGACTCGATGCCGAACAGGTTGACCAGCCCGGCCAGCCCATGTGCGCGCCAGTCGCTGAGCACGAAGTCGGCCGCCGGCTCGCCGGGCCCGCTGAGCTTGGGGCGCAGGCCGGCGTAGGCCGGCTGCAGGCGCCCGTCCGGCAGCGCAGGCCAGAAGTGGCGGATCGCGGCCTCGAAGCGCGGCGCCAGCGCCGGGTCCACCCGGTAGTCCTCGCCGCCCGGCCCAGCCACTGGCAGCCACTGCACGTCGGGGCCGAATCGCATCTGTCCGGCCAGGTCCAGCGTCAGGTGCACGCCCAGGCCGCCGGGCTCGGGCAGGGGATAGATAAGGCGCTGGAAGGCCGGCCGCCCGGCGAGGGCGAAGTAGTGGCCGCGCGCCCAGTGCGGCGTCGGCACCTGCGCCGGGTCCAGCCCGTCGATGCGCTGCGCGAGCCAGGGCGCGTGCAGCCCGGCGGCGTTGACGACGCGCCGCGCGCGCAAGGCGCTCGCCGCCTCGCCCCCGGTGTGGACGACGAAGCTGCCGCCGGCCAGGCACTCGATGCGCTCGACCGGGGTCTTCAAGGCCAGCACCGCGCCGTGGTCCTGCGCCTGCCCGAGCAGGGCCAGCATCAGCCCGTGGCTGTCGACGATGCCGGTGGACGGCGAGTACAGCGCCGCCGTGCAGCGCAGCGCCGGCTCCAGCGCACAGGCCTGCGCTGCGCTCAGCAGCTCGAGGTCGCGCACCCCGCAGGCTGCAGCGCGCTCGCGCATGGACGCCAGCGCGCCTTCCTGCCCCAGCGCGGTGGCGACGACCAGCTTGCCGCAGCGCCGGTGGGCGACACCGCGCTCGGCCGCGTAGGCGTACAGGCGCTCGCGCCCGGCCACGCACAGGCGCGCCTTCCACGAGCCCGGCGCATAGTAGAGGCCGGCGTGCACGACCTCGCTGTTGCGCGCGCTGGTGGCGCTGCCGAAGGCGTCCAGCGCCTCGACGATCACCACCTCGCGCCCGACCAGGGCGAGCGCGCGCGCGCAGGCCAGCCCCACCACCCCGGCGCCGATGACAACGCTGTCGATCTCGTCCATGCCGCTCACCGGCCCGGTGCGTTCACGGTGCGTTCACGGCGCGCTCACGGCGCGCTCACAGCGCGATACCCGGACCCGGGGTCAGGGTCTCGGCGACATAGCGCTTGACGACCGGCGACTCGGCCCGCAGGTGGAAGGCCAGGCGCTGCGCGCGCAGTTCGTCGTCGGCGGCGGTGAATCGCTCGTGGCGGCGCAGGTGCTCGACCCAGCTCTCGTCGATGAAGTACTCCACGTATCGCCCCGGCACGCCGGCATCCTTGAACAGGCCCCAGCTCAGCGCCCCCTGGCGCAGCCGGGCACGGCGCGTGGCCTGCATCACGCGCGCGAACTCGGCCGCGCGCTGCGGATCGATCAGGTACTCCACCACCACCATCACCGGTCCCTCGTCGGGCTGGATGTCCAGCGCCACACCGGTCACCGGGCGCGGCGGCTGCGGGCTCAGGTCTTCCTCGCCGCCGCCCTCCACCGTCCAGCGCCGGGTCAGGAACAAGGCCAGCACCCCGGCGATGGCCGCCGCCACCACCGCCGCCGGCACCCCGGCCCAGCCGGCCACCTGGCCCCAGATGCCGGCGCCGATGGCGGTGCCACCCATGAGCGCCATCTGGTAGATCGACATCCCGCGCGCGCGCACCCAGTTGGGCAGCACCTGCTGCGCCGACAGCACCAGCGAGTTGGCGGTCGAGATCCAGGCCGCACCCACCAGCGCCATCGCCGGCAGCGTGACCCAGGGCGTGGGCAGCGCGATCACGAGGGTGGACAGCAGGGCATGGGCGACGGTGCCTATGCGCACGAACTGGTCGCGGTCCCAGCGCGCACGCCAGCGCGGGAACTGCAGCGCCGCGGCGATCGCACCTGCCCCCAGGCAGGACATCATCGCCGTGTACATCGCCGCCCCGTGACCGCTGGCGCGCGCGATCAGCGGCAGCAGGGCGAGCAGCGCACTGGCCTGCAGGAAGAACAGGAACACGCGCGCGATCACCACCCGCATGCGCGGCGACTGGCGCACGTGCTGCAGCCCGACCCGCATCGCGCCCACGAAGCGCTCGCCCGGCAGGGTGCTGGCGCGCGGTTCGGACTTCCAGCGCCAGATGAGCCAGAAGGCGAGTGCGGCCATGAGCGCGTTGAGCACGAACACCGCCGCCGGCCCGCTGGCCGAGAGCAGCCCGCCGGCGATCACCGGGCCAACGACGCGCGACAGGTTCATCGAGATCCCGCCCAGCGCGAGCGCCGCCGGCAGCTCGGGCTTGGGCACCACGTCGGGAACGATGGCGGCGAACACCGGCCAGCGCGCCGCCAGCCCGATGCCGTTGACGAAGGTCAGCAGCAGCAGCAGCGG
>CAUJJP010000061.1 GCA_963205525.1 Pseudomonadota bacterium
CTCGCAACACAGCGGCTGTCACCGCTGCGTGCTCGCACCATTGACGCGTCGGTCATTCCGGCGCTGCCGTTCGCCTTGTAGCTCAAGGTCGTTTCTCCGCGAACGCCGGGCGCCGCCAGGGGCCTGGGATGCTCTCAAGAAGACGCCGGGCCGCCCCACGTCTTCTTGACCCCCTCGGGGGGCCGAGCCCGGACGGATCACAGTCCACTGCGGACTGTGATTCGCCTGGCGAGGGCCATCGGGCCTGCAAGCCCGATGGCGGGCTGGGCGCAGCCCGGTCCTGGGGGCCCTCAGGGCTTCCTGGCGGCCGCCTTGGCCGGGGTCTTCGCAGCAGCCTTCGCTGCACTCCCGGCCACGGGCTTCTTTTCCGCGGCCGACCGCACGCCCGCCGATGCCGACAGCAGGCTGTCGAGCTGCTTCTCGATCTCGGTCTCTATCGTCTTGCTGAAGGCACCCAGCAGGAGGCCGAGCCGGGCGTCGAGGTCGAAATGGTCGGCGGCCACGGTCAGCGTGCCGCTGCAGCCACTGCGGCTGAACTCCACGGTGTCGCTGCTGCGGCCCTCGATCACCGTGCATTCCATGTCGAAGCGGCGTTCCACCTCCTCGGCCCACTGCCAGGCGATCTTGCGCGCCTTGGGCAGGCCCAGGGCGTGGTTGCGGTGGATGCGAATCTCGGCCAAGGCTCAGTCTCCGGTGGGCAATGCCGCCAGTGTCGCGGCACGCTCGGCCGCCGGCAAGGCGGCGAGCCGTCGCACCGCGGCGAAGAAGCGATCGAAGTCGCAGCCTTCGCGCTCGAACAGGCGCACGAAGGCTTCGGCCTGCCCGTCGTAGGCCGCCTGGATCGCCAGCGAGGCGTTGTTGACCTGCGCAAACCAGCGGTCGTAGCCGCTCCAGCCCGCCCACTGATCGCGCTTGATCGCCGCGTAGTCGTCCTGCAGCCGTGCCAAGCGGGCCGCCTTCGCCGTCCGTCGGGCCGCGAGGTCCAGCTCCGGGTCGGCGTAGACCTTCTCCAGATCGGCGCGCGCCTGCCGCGTGAGGGCACGGAATGCGCTGCGCCGGGCGTCGAAGACGGCGTACTCGGCACGCGCCGCGGCGCTGGCCTGCGCCAGCCAGCGGGCGCCTCCCAGGCGCTCGACGGCGGTGGCGAAGGACTCGTTGAAGCCGGTGTCGCCCTCGGCATACGCCACCTGGTGCGCCAGCTCGTGGAAGATCAGCCGCGCCAGCTCACCTTCGGGCCAGCCGATGAAGGTCGACAGCAGCGGATCGCCGCCCAGCCATTCGGTGCGCCCGAGCGTCGAATAGGCGGGCACGCCGTACACCGCCACCTCCATCCCTTCGGATCTCAGGCCGACGGCGAAGTCGTCGGCGTCCGCGCGCGCGTAGTAGCCACGGTAGCCGACACAGCCGACCACCGGATAGCACCAGGTCTGCAACTGCAGCGACAGCTCCGGCGCGGCCACCACGTTCCACAGCGCCGCCGGCCGGTCCAGCGCCGCGTAGCGGCGGTAGCTCGCGCCGTCGGGCAGCTTGAGCACCGCGACCGAGAACTCGCGCATTCGCCGCGCCAGCTCCAGCCGCTCGCGCAGCGCGGGCGGGGTGTCGGCGGCGCCTATCCACTCCTGCAGCGGCCGCGCGCGCCAGACGATGTCCAGGTGTCCCGCCACCGACTGGCGCAGGTAGCCGGCCTGCGCCAGCGTGTCGCAGCCGCCCAGCAGCCAGGGCAGCAGCGCCGCCAGCAGCGCCAGCCCTGCAGCCCGGCGGAGCGCGCCACGCTTGTCCTTGTCAATCATCGGAATCGGCGCCGACGTCGGCCGCCCGCAGGCGCCAGACGTACACTGCCCCGCATGAAGCTGATTGACGGCATTGTGGCCGACGCCCAGGCCATCGCGACGATACGCCGCGACATCCACGCCCACCCCGAGCTGTGCTTCCAGGAGCAGCGCACCTCGGACCTGATCGCCGCCGCGCTCACCGAGTGGGGCATTCCCATCCACCGCGGAATGGGCACCACAGGGGTCGTGGGCATCGTCAAGAACGGCAGCTCGAATCGTGCGGTGGGTCTGCGCGCCGACATTGACGCCCTGCCCATGACCGAGCACAACCGCTTCGCGCACGCCAGCACCTACCCCGGCAAGATGCACGCCTGCGGCCACGACGGCCACACCGCGATGCTGCTGGCGGCAGCCCGCCACCTGGCACGCCAGCGCAACTTCGACGGCACCGTCTACCTGGTCTTCCAGCCCGCCGAGGAAGGCGGCGGAGGCGCGCGCGAGATGATCAAGGACGGCTTGTTCGAGCGTTTCCCGATGGAGGCCATCTTCGGCGCCCACAACTGGCCCGGCATGGCGGTCGGTCAGTTCGGGCTGCGCAGCGGCCCCATCTTCGCCAGCTCCAACGAGTTCAAGATCACCATCCGCGGCCGCGGCGGCCACGCCGCACTGCCGCACAACGGGGTCGACCCGGTGCCGGTGGCCTGTCAGATGGTGCAGGCCTTCCAGACCATCGTCTCGCGCAACAAGCGGCCGATAGACACCGCGGTGATCTCGGTCACCATGATCCACGCCGGCGAGGCGACCAACGTGATCCCCGACAGCTGCGAGCTGCAGGGCACGGTGCGCACCTTCACCACCGAGGTGCTGGACCTGGTGCAGCGGCGCATGCAGGCCGTCGCCGAGGCCACCTGCGCTGCCTTCGACGCCGAGTGCGAGTTCAGCTTCACGCGCAACTACCCGCCGACGGTCAACCACCCGAACGAGACCGAGTTCGCGCGCGCGCTGCTGGCGCAGGTGGCGGGGGCCGACAACGTGATCGAGTTCGAACCCACCATGGGCGCGGAGGACTTCAGCTACTTCCTGCTCGACAAGCCGGGCTGCTACTTCCTGATCGGCAACGGCGACGGCAGCCACCGCGAAGGCGGCCACGGCCTGGGCCCCTGCATGCTGCACAACCCGAGCTACGACTTCAACGACGCGCTGATCCCGATCGGCGCCAGCGCCTGGGTGCACCTGGCCGAAGCCTGGCTGGCGCAGCCGCGCTGAGCCGCCTTGTTCTGCCACGAAAGACCGACGATGGACAGCGAACGCTTCTTTGCCCAGAGCTACGGTGAGGCACGCGCCGGATTCCTGGCCGAGGCCGAGGCCGCCGGCCTGGCCGTGCAGTCGCACCCGCACCCCCTGCGCGGCATGGACGGCGAGCCGCTGGCGATGGACGTGGCGCGCGACGGCGCGGCCGACGCGCCCGCGGTGCTCATCGTCTCCAGCGCCTGCCACGGGGTGGAGGGCTTTTGCGGCTCGGGCGTGCAGCGCGCGCTGCTGGCCGAGCAGGACTTGCGCGCGCGCGCCCGCGCCGCCGGCGTCGCCCTGCTGTTCATCCACGCGCTCAACCCCTGGGGTTTTTCCTGGTGGCGACGCACCACGCACGAGAACGTGGACCTGAACCGCAACTTCCACGACTTCCACCGTCCCTTGCCCGCCAACCCGGCCTACGACGAGCTGGCCACGGCCATCGTCCCCGAGCATTGGCCCTCGGAGCAGGCGGAGGCCAGGCTCGCGGACTACGCCGCGGCGCACGGCGAGCGCGGCCTGCAGGCCGCCCTCAGCGGCGGTCAGTACGAGCACCCGCAGGGCATCTTCTACGGCGGCCGGGCGCCCACCTGGAGCCACCAGACCCTGCGCCACGTGCTGCAAGACCACGCCCGGCGCTGCGCCCGCCTGGGCTGGATAGACCTGCACACCGGGCTCGGCCCCAGCGGACACGGCGAACTCATCTTCGCCTGCCGCGACGATGCGGCGTCGCTGGCGCGCGCCCGCACCTGGTGGGGGCCGGCGGTGACCTCGGTCTACGACGGCTCGTCGAGCTCGCCGCCGCTGCGCGGCCTGATGTGGCTGGTCACCGGCGAGGAGTGTGCGCAGGCCGAGTACACCGGCATCGCGCTGGAATACGGCACCCTGCCGGTGCCCGAGGTGACCTACGCCTTGCGTGCCGACCAGTGGGCCGAGAACCACCCGCAGGCCGACCCGGCGCAGCGGGCCGCGATCCGGCGCCGGGTGCGCGAAGTCTTCTACACCGACACCCCGGCGTGGAAGGCGAGCATCGTGGCCCAGGGCCTGCACGCGGTGCAGCAGGCGATCACCGGCCTGGGCGGCGCCGCAACCCCCTGATCGGGCGATCCTCCCGCGCTTGACGCCGAATGCCGGCCGTACACTCGACCGCCCCTCCCCGCGGGACGTTCACCCCCAGCTTCCGATGGCCGACGACTACCGCAGCACGCTCATCGCAGCGTCCCTGCTCACGCGGCGGGAGGCGCGTGGCATGCTGGTCGAGGGCACCCAGCTCGACCTGCTGCCCGATGGGCCGGCCGGACCGCCACGATTCAAGATCAAGGCCGCCGAGCAGGAGTCCCGGCGCAGCCTGATCGGCGGCCTGCTGCGCAGCCGCTATGCCTGGCGCGGCTATCAGTCGGTGTCGCTGGCGGCCTCGCAGTCGGTGGACCGATTCACCCTGGTGGCGCTGGAAGGCGAGCAGCCCTTGGGCACGATCACGGTCGGCTTCGACATGGGTAAGGCGCTGGGTGCGGACGACGCCTTCCGCCCCGAGCTGAACAAGCTGCGCGCGGCCGGCGCCCGGCTGTGCGAGTTCACCAAGCTGGCGGTCGACCCCACCACCGCCACCAAGCGCGTGCTGGCGGCGCTGTTCCACATCGCTTACATCGTGGCGCACCGGGTGCGCGCCTTCGACCGCCTGATCATCGAGGTCAACCCGCGCCACCAGCGCTACTACGAGCGCATGCTGGGCATGACCCAGCTCGGCCCGGAGCGCATCAACCGCGGCGTCAACGCGCCGGCCATCCTGCTGACGACGCCGTTCTCCCACATCCGCGAGCAGATCCGCGTCTACGGCGGCCAGCCCGAGCGCAGCAGCGAGGTGCGCACGCTCTACCCGTTTGCCTTCTCGGCGGCCGAGGAGACCGAGGTCATCCGCCGCCTGCAGGACATGTCCAACCGCCAGACCCTGGTCGGCGGCGACACCACGATCTGAGATGCCTCAACGGCGCAGGCGCTGCAGCATGGCGGCGGTCGATGCGTCCAGGCCTTGCACGTCGCCGCTGGCCAGGCGCGGCAGCAGGTCGGCGGCCAGGGTCTTGCCCAGCTCCACCCCCCACTGGTCGAAGGCATTGATGCCCCAGATCGCGGCGCTGCTGAAGACGCGGTGCTCGTAAAGCGCGATCAAGGCCCCGAGCGAGCGTGGTGTCAGCGCCTCCAGCAGCAGGATGGTGCTCGGCCGGTTGCCGGGGAAGCGGCGGTGGCCTGCCGGCGGCGCGATAACCGGCGCGATGACCGGGGCGATCCCCGGCGCGGCAGCCGGCGAGCCTTCCCGCGCCACCGGCCCCTGCGCCTTGCCGCGCATCAGCGCCTGCGCCTGCGCCAGCGCGTTGGCCAGCAGCATCGCGTGCTGCTGTGCCAACAGCGGCTGCAGGTCCGGCGCCAGCTCGGGCGGCAGCGCAGGGGTGGTGGGCGACTTGACAAGGACGAACTCCACCGGGATCACGTCGCTGCCCTGGTGCAGGAGCTGGAAGAAGGCGTGCTGGGCGTTGGTGCCGGTCTCGCCCCAGACCACCGGCGCGCTGGCGCTGGCCAGCGGCACCCCGTCCAGGTCCACCCCCTTGCCGTTGGACTCCATCTCCAGCTGCTGCAGATAGGCCGGCAGGCGCGCCAGCCCCTGCAGGTAGGGCGTCACGAGCCGGCTCGTGAAACGGTGGAAGTTGCGGTACCAGACGTCCAGCAACCCCAGCAGCACCGGCAGGTTGCGCGCCAGCGGCGCCTGCGCGAAATGGCGGTCCATCGCGTGCGCGCCGGCCAGCAGCTCGCGAAAGCCGACGGCGCCGATCGCGATCGCGATCGGCAGCCCGATCGCGCTCCACATCGAGTAGCGCCCACCCACCCAGTCCCACAGGCCCAGGGTCTGGAGGATGCCGAGCGCCGCCGCCGCCTTGGCGTTGCCGGTCACGGCGACGAAGTGGCGGTCGATGTCGGTCCCGCCCCCGGCCTCGAACCAGGCGCGCGCCAGCCGCGCGTTGGCCAGGGTCTCGGCGGTGCCGAAGGTCTTGCTCGCCACCACGAACAGGGTCGAGCGCGGCTGCAGCTCGCGCAGCACACGCAGCATGTCGCCGCCGTCCATGTTGCTGACGAAGTGCAGCCGTGGCCGCGGCGAGGCAAAGGGCTGCAGCGCCGCCACCGCCATCGCCGGCCCGAGATCGCTGCCGCCGATGCCGATGTTGACGACGTCGTGGATGTCGCTGTGAGCCACGTCGCGCACACGCTCGGCGAGCGCCAGCATGCGCTCCAGCTCGCCGTGCACCTCGTCGCTGTACGGCCCCTGGCCGCGCGGCGCGCGCAGCGCCACGTGCAGCACGGCGCGGCCTTCGCTGCGGTTGATGGCCTCGCCGGCGAACATGGCGTCGCGCTGCGCCGGCAGGCCGCACTCCTCGGCCAGGGTCAGCAGCAGCTGCAGGGTGCTGGTGTCGATCAGGTTCTTGGACAGGTCGGCGAAGACCTCGGGCGCCTGCAGGCTGAAGGCTTCAAAGCGTCCGTGCTCGCCCTCGAAGGCCTGGCGCAGGTCGAAGTCCCGGCCCTGGCGGTCGAAGCGCGCCTGCAGCGCCGCCCAGGCCGGGGTTTGGTCGCCGCGTATCACCGCGCCAGCTCGATCATCCGGTCGAGCTTGAGCGCGTCGGCGGCGAAGGCGCGTATGCCTTCGGCGAGCTTCTCGGTCGCCATCGCGTCCTCGTTGAGCGCCCAGCGGAACGCCTGCTCGTTGAAGCTCGCGGCATGGATGGCCGCGGCCTTGGCCTGCGCCAGGTCCAGCATGCGCGGTGCCGGTGCGTCGCTGGCCTGCAGGGTGGCCAGCAACTCCGGGCTGATCGTCAGCAGGTCGCAGCCGGCGAGGGCCAGGATCTGGCCGACGTTGCGAAAGCTCGCTCCCATGACCTCGGTGTCGACCTCGTAGTGCTTGAAGTAGCGCCAGATGCGCGCCACCGACTGCACGCCCGGATCGTTCACGCCGGCCATCGCCGCTTCGTCCCAGGCCGCGCCGGCCGCCTTCTTGTGCCAGTCGTAGATGCGGCCGACGAAGGGCGAGATCAGGGTCACGCCGGCATCGCCGCAGGCCACCGCCTGGCAGAAGCCGAACAGCAGGGTCAGGTTGCAGCGTATGCCCTCGCGCTGCAGCGCGCGCGCCGCCTGTATGCCTTCCCAGGTGGCGGCGATCTTGATCAGCACGCGCTCGCGGCCGATGCCGTGCTTCTCGTACCGCGCCACCAGCCGGCGCGCGCGCGCGATGGTGGCGGCGGTGTCGAAGGACAGCCGGGCGTCGACCTCGGTGCTCACCCGGCCCGGAACGACCTGCAGGATCTCCAGGCCGAAGCGCACCAGCACCGCGTCGACCACGTCCGCCAGCGGCGAAGCGCGCTGCGCCGCCACCGTCTGCGCCAGCAGCGGCGCGTACTCGGGCTGCTGCACCGCCTTCAGGATGAGGCTGGGGTTGGTCGTCGCGTCGCGCGGCGCGTACTGCGCCAGCTGGCGGAAGTTGCCGGTGTCGGCGACGACGGTGGTGCAGGCCTTCAAGGCCTCGAGCTGGTTCGCGGGGCGGGGCGCTGTCATGTCGGCATTAGACCGCATCGCCGCACCCGGCCCCCATCCATGCGGTGACGAGCGGTGACCCGGCCCGGCATACTGCAGCCCGTGCTGCGCGCCCTCGCCTTCCTGCTGCTGGTCTGGACCGCCCCGCTCGGCCCGGCCGCCGCCGCCACCCTCATCGTCGGGCCCGACGGGCTGCCGCTGGACTTCCACCAGGCGCTGGCGCAGGCGCGCGACGGCGACGTGATCGACGTCCTGCCCGGCGTCTACCGCGGCGCGGTGGGCGTCATCAACCACAAGCGGCTGACGATACGCGGCGTCGGCCAGCGCCCGGTGTTCGACGCCGGCGGCAAGCACGCCGAGGGCAAGGCGATCTGGGTCGTGCGCGACGGCGACATCACGGTCGAGAACATCGAGTTCCGCGGCGCCCGCGTCCCGGACGGCAATGGCGCCGGCATCCGCTTCGAGAAGGGCCGGCTGACGGTGCGGCGCTGCCGCTTCATCGACAACCAGATGGGGCTGCTGAGCGCCAACTTCGGCGACGCCGAACTGCGCATCGCCGACAGCGAGTTCGTGCTCGCGCCGCGCGTGGAGGGGTCGTTGCCGCACCTGCTGTACGTCGGGCGCATCGCACGCCTGGAGATCAGCGGCAGCCGCTTCCACCAGGGCTACGAGGGCCACCTGATCAAGTCACGCGCGCGCGTGAACCGGATCGCCTACAACCTGCTGGTCGACGGGCCGGACGGCGGCGCCTCCTACGAGATCGACCTGCCCAACGGCGGCGACGCGCTGCTGCTGGGCAACATCATCGTGCAGAGCCAGCAGACGCAGAACCCGGTGCTGGTGGCCTACGGCGCCGAGGGCAAGGCCTGGCCGGTGAACCGCCTGCTGATGTCGCACAACACGCTGGTGAGCGACTACCCGCTGGCCTGGTTTCTGCGCAGCTGGCCGGAAAAGCTGGGCGAGGGCACCGAGATCCGCGCCGTCAACAACCTGAGCGTGGGCGCGGGCGTGTTCGCCTGGGGCTCGGCCGGGGTGTTCGAGGGCAACCGCCACACCCTGGCCTCGTCGCTGGTCGAGCCCGCGTTGCTGGACTACGCGCTCAAGCCCGACAGCTGGCTGCGCGGCAGCGCCGAGGACCCGCGCCAGCTCGCGGGCGACGACGCCGCGCTGCCGAGCGCCGAGTTCGTGCTGCCGGTGGGCACCCGGCCGCTGGCGCCGCCCGCAGCCTGGTCGCCGGGCGCGCTTCAGCGCTGATCGGGCGCGGCCTCCAGCAGCGGCGCGACGCCGTACAGGCCGGCCAGGGTCAGCAGCTTGGCCGGTGCCGCACCGAGCGCAAAGCCCATGCCGCGCGCCTGCGCCAGGCGGCGTGCCTGCAGCAGCAAGGCCACCGCCGAGGTGTCCACCTCCCGCAGCGCCGAGGCGTCCAGCCGCAGCACATCGCCTCCATGGGCGAGCGCGGTCTCCACCGCCTGCAAGGCCTGGGTCGCGGTCTTCATCGTCACCGCCGCCGGCAGCGCCACGGTCGCCATCAGACCCTCTTCTCCACGGCTCGCTCCCGATGCAGGTGCACGCTCACTTCGTCGCCGCCTTGTTGCGCTCGGCCAGCTTGGCGATCAGGCCGTCGATGCCGCTGGCCTGGATCTCGGGACCGAAGCTGCTCTTGTACTGGTTGACGAGCCAGATCCCGAGCACGTTGACGTCGTAGATCTTCCAGCCGGCGTCGGTCTTCTCCAGCCGGTAGTCGAGCTGGATGGGCTCGCCCTTGCCCTTGACTTCGGTGCGCACCACGACCTCGGTGTCGCCGGCCGCGGCGCGAAACGGCTTCATCTGCACCGTCTGCTCCTTCACCTGCGCCAGGGCGCCGGCATAGGTGCGCACCAGCAGCAGCTTGAACTCGGCCTGCAGCTTCTGGCGCTGCTCGGGCGTGGCCTGGCGCCAGGGCAGACCGACGGCGGACGCCGTCATGCGCTGGAAGTTCAGGTGCGGCAACACCTTGGCGTCGACGAGGGCGATCACCTTGGAGACGTCGCCGGCCTGGATCTCGGGGTCGGCCTTGACCGCGCCTATGACCTCGTCGGACAGCTCGCGCACCAGGGCGTCGGGGGCCACGGCGGCCCAGGCCGAGTCGGCGAAGGCCAGCACCAGGGTCAGCGCGGCGGCGAGATGCTTGAGCATGAAGGTCCTTTCCTGAGGTGGCTTGTCCTGCGGCGGGCGGGCCGTCCTTGAACGCGCCAGACCGGGTTTGGTTCACTGAGCCGGTGGTGCGTCGTCGGCGGGCGCTTCGGGGGGATCGCCGTCCCAGACCTGGTTCAGGCGGCGTGCGAGGTAGGCGTCGCGCAGAAAGCGGTAGCGGTCGAGCGCGATGTCGTCCAGCAGCCGCGCCACCCCCAGCAGCTGGGCGCGCGTGTCGACCGCGTTGAGCACCATGGTGGCGTTGCGCACCGCCACCTCGTTGCTGTAGGGGGTGGTGAGCTCGGGATGCAGGTCCAGCACGCGGCCGCCGGCATCGCGCAGCGAGGAGGGACCGAGCAGGGGCAGCACCAGATAGGGCCCGGCGGGCAGGCCCCACACGCCCAGGGTCTGGCCGAAGTCCTCCGAGCGACGCTCCAACCCGGCCTCGCTGGCCACGTCGAGCACGCCGCCAAGACCGAAGGTGGTCGCCGCCAAGACCGAAGGTGGTGTTCACCGCGGTACGCAACGTCATGTCCAGCGCCGCCCCCGGCTTGCCCTGCAGCAGCTGGTTGAGCGCCGACCAGGCATCGGCGATGTTGCCGAAGAAGTTGCCCACCGCGGTGCGCGCGAAGCCGGGCACGACGGTCTGGTAGCCGCGCGCCAGCGGCGCCATGAGCGCCTCGTCGACGCCGTCGTTGAAAGCCTGGATGCGGCGGTTCAGCGGTTCCAGCGGGTCGCTGGCCTGCTGCGCCGCGGCTGGCAGTGGCGCCGCCAGCGTCGCCGCCAGCCCCACCACGGCCACGGCGGCGCTGCGGCGCAGCGCGGCGCTGCTCACTTGCCGCCCCCGGCCTTGTCGGCGCTGTTGGCCAGGAACTGGCCGATCAGGTTCTCCAGCACCACCGCCGACTGCGTCTGCGTGAAGCGTCCGCCGTCGGCCACCATCTTCTCCGCCGGACCGGGCTCCAGGCCGATGTACTGGTCGCCCAGCAGGCCCGAGGTCAGGATCTTGGCCACGCTGTCGGTCGGGAACTGGAAGGACTTGCTGATCTGCATCGTCACCACGCCCTCGTAGGTCGCAGGGTCGAGCCCGATCGCGGTCACGCTGCCCACCTTGACGCCGGCGCTGCGCACCGGTGCGCGCGGCTTCAGGCCGCCGATGTTCTGGAACTTGGCGCTCACGGTGTAGGTGTCGCCACCGTCGAAGCTGCCCAGGTTGGCCGCCTTCATGGCCAGGAACACGAGCGCCAGCAGGCCCAGCAGCACGAAGAACCCGACCAGCGTCTCGATACCCTTGCGTCCCATATGCGTCAGTCCCCTGTGTCCCTCATGGCGTCGAGAACATCAAGGCCGTGAGGATGAAGTCCATGCCGAGGATGCTCAGCGAGGCGACGACCACGGTGCGCGTGGTCGCATAGGCCACGCCTTCGGGCGTGGCCTCGGTTTCGTGTCCCTGGTACAGCGCCACCGCGGTGCAGATGACGCCGAACACGCTGGCCTTGACGAGGCCGTTGCCGACGTCGCGCCAGACGTCGACCCCGCTTTGCATGATGGACCAGAAGTTGCCGCCATCGACCCCGATCAGCCCCACCGCCACCACCCAGGCGCCGAGGATGCCGACCGCCGAGAACAAAGCCGCCAGCAGCGGCATGGAGACGATGCCGCCGATGAAGCGCGGCGCCAGCACGCGCTGGCGCGGGTCCACCGCCATCAGCTCCATCGCCGCGAGCTGCTCGCCGGCCTTCATGAGGCCGATCTCGGCGGTCAGCGAGGTGCCGGCACGGCCGGCGAACAGCAAGGCCGTCACCACCGGGCCCAGCTCGCGCACCAGCGACAGGTTGACGATCAGGCCCAGGTTCTCGGCCGCGCCGTAGGTGACCAGGGCGTAGTACATCTGCAGCGCGAGCACGAAGCCCACCGCCATGCCCGAGGCCAGGATGATGAGCAGCGAGCGGTTGCCGATCGCATGCACCTGCTGCAGCACCAGGTAGGGGCGGCGCAGCGCGCCGGGCAGCACACGCAGCAGCTCGGCGAAGAACAGCGCCGCATGGCCGAAGCCATGCAGCAGCGCGAGCACGCGCGCGCCCAGGGCCGCCAGCGCCTTCACGACGGCAGCACCCCGAAGTCCTCGGCCAGCGTCGGCGCCGGGTAGTGGAACTTGACCGGCCCGTCGGGCTCGCCGCGCACGAACTGGCGCACCTCCGGGTCACTGGAATCCATGAGCGCCTGCGGCGGACCCTGCGCCACCACGCGCCCGCCGGTGGCCAGCAGCACCACCCAGTCGCTGATCGCCATGCACTGCGGCACGTCGTGCGAGATCACGAGCGAGGTGGCGCCGGTGGCATCGTTGAGGGTGCGGATCAGCTTGGCGGTGACGCCCATGCTCACCAGGTCCAGGCCGGCGAAGGGCTCGTCGTACATGATGAGCTCGGGGTCGAGCGCGATCGCACGCGCGAGCGCGACGCGCCGCGCCATGCCGCCCGAGACCTCGGAGATCTTCAGCCCGGCGGCGCCGCGCAGCCCCACCGCGTTGAGCTTCATGAGCACGATGTCGCGGATCATGGGCTCGGGCAGGTCGGTCTGCTCGCGCAGCGGAAACGCGACGTTGTCGAACACGTTGAGGTCGGTGAACAGGGCGCCGAACTGGAACAGCATGCCCAGGCGGCGGCGCAGGCCGTGCATCTGCAGCTTGTCGCGGATGTCCAGCGCCTGGCCGTCGAACAGCACCCGGCCGCGGCGCGGCGCGTGCACGCCGCCGATCAGGCGCAGCAGCGTGGTCTTGCCGCAGCCCGAACCGCCCAGCACCGCAGTGACCTTGCCGCGCGCAAAGCGCAGCGTGAGGTCGCTCAGGATCGTGCGTCGCTCGTCGTAGCCGAAGGTGACGTCGTCGATCTCGATCAGGGCGTCGGCAGCAGTCAAGACAGGGGAACGCGGCGGCGCGGGCCGCAGCGCGTGCGTGATGGGGCAGTCCGGCCCATTGTGTCATGCAGCCCGGCGCACCCAGGGTTCACCCTCGGTCGCGGCCGGGCGCGGCGCGCGCCGGACAATGCGCGGCCATGCCGCCGGTCGACCCCACGCCCGCACAGCGCCGCTTCACGCGCCAGCTCTGCCTGCTGCTGGCGCTGCTGATCCTGTACGGGAGCTGGTTTCCCTTCCACTGGATACGCCCGCACCCCGACGACGTGATGTGGGCGCTGACCGACACCACCGTCTTCACCGGCCGCGCCGACCTGCTCGGCAACGTCGCCCTCTTCCTGCCCTGGGGCGCGGCCGCGGCCGGCTTCGCGCGCGTGCGCGGCCGCGCGCCCTGGCGCCATGCCTGCGCCAGCGGCCTGCTGCTGGCCCTGCTGGCGCAGGCGGGCCAGTTCTTCGAGCTGTACCGCGATCCGCGCTGGGCCGACGTGCTGTGGAACAGTGTCGGCGCTGCCCTCGGCGCGCTGCCGCTGGCCTGGGGGCGTGGCTGGCCCGCTGCGCGAGCCGCGCACGGCGCACCCGCAACTCAGCGCAGCCACGGTCCGCCGACGCTCTTCCTCATCGCCGGCTCGCTGCTCGTGGCCTGGCTGCCGCTGTGGCCGACGCTGGACGCGCAGCGCCTGCTGCTGCACTGGTGGCCGCTGGGCAGCGTGCAGGCCTGGCAGGGGGCGGACGCCGCCATGCTTGCCGGCCTGGCCCTGGTGGGCGGCAGCGCCGCCGCCTGGCGCTGGCCCAGGCGCCCCGCAGCCGCCGCCGTGTTCGTCGCCGGCGCCATGCTGGGCGGACAGCTGCTGGTGCCCGGCTCGCGCCTGAGCGCAGGCGGCGCGATCGGCCTGGCCTGCGGCGCGGCGCTGGCGATCGCGCTGCAGGCCCGGCCACGGGCAGCGGCGCTGGCCATGCTGGCGCTGCTGGTGGCCGGTGGGCTGGCGCCGTTTCGCTTCCAGCCCTACCCGCAGCCCTTGCATGCCTGGCCCTTCGAGGCCATGGTCGCCGGCCCCATGCTGACCAGCGCGCAGGCGCTGGCGCGCGATGTCTGGCTCTGGGGCTGGGCGCTGTGGATGGGCACACGCAGCGGCTGGCCGCTGTGGTCAAGCACTGGCAGCGGCTGGCCGCTGCGCGGGCTGACCCCGGCGCTGGCCCTGCTGGCGCTTGGCCTGGAGCTGGCGCAGTGCTGGATTCCGTCCCGCACGCCGGACCTCAGCAGCGCGCTGCTGGTGCTCATCACCGGCTGGGTGCTGGCCGGCGTGCGCGACCTGCAGGCGCAACCGGCCTGAGGTCGGCGGCACCGCCAGGCACGCAGCCCGGCCCTGGGGGCTCTCAGCAGCCGTCGAACACCTGCGCCTGCGCCAGCGTCGGCGCCGCCGCATCCTTGGCCGCCAGCCGCGGCGCCATGCCCGCTGGCAGCGGCCAGGCGATGCCGATCGCCGGGTCGTCCCAGCGGATCGCGCGCTCGCAGTCGCGGGCGTAGACCTCGGTGGTCTTGTAGAGGAAGTGGGTGTCGTCCTCCAGCGCCAGGAAGCCGTGCGCGAAGCCGGGCGGGATCCAGAGCTGGCGCCGGTTCTCGGCGCTGAGCTCGCTGCCTACCCAGCGCCCGAAGTGCGGACTGCCGCGCCGGATGTCGACCGCCACGTCCCAGGCCCGGCCCCGGACCACGCGCACCAGTTTGCCCTGGGCATGCGGCGGCAGCTGGTAGTGCAGTCCGCGCAGCACGCCGGCCGCGCTGCAGGAATGGTTGTCCTGCAGAAAAGGCCCGGCCGCCGGCAGCCCCAGCTCGGCCAGCGCGGCGTCGAAGCGGGGCGCGTTGAAGCTCTCCATGAACCAGCCGCGCTCGTCGCTGAACAGCGCCGGCTGCACCGTCAGCACGCCCGGCAGCGTGGTCTGCCTCACTTCCATGCTCGGCTCCCGGTCACAGCGGACGCTCCTGCAGCAGCTTGAGCAGGTACTGGCCGTAGCCGTTCTTGCGCATGGGCTCGGCCAGGCGCTGCAGCTGCGCGGCGTCTATCCAGCCGGCGCGGTAGGCGATCTCCTCCGGGCAGGCCACCTTCAGCCCCTGGCGGTTCTCCAGGGTGGCGATGAACTGGCCCGCCTCCAGCAGGCTGTCGTGGGTGCCGGTGTCCAGCCAGGCGTAGCCGCGGCCCATGATCTCCACCGCGAGCTGGCCGCGGCGCAGGTACTCGGCGTTGACCGCGGTGATCTCAAGCTCGCCGCGCGCGCTGGGCTTGATCGACGCCGCGATGTCGCACACCTGGGCGTCGTAGAAGTACAGCCCGGTGACGGCGTAGCTGCTCTTGGGCTGGGTGGGCTTCTCCTCGATCGAGACCGCACGACGCTGGGCGTCGAACTCGACGACGCCGTAGCGCTCGGGGTCTTGCACGTGGTAGGCGAAGACGCTGGCGCCGTCGCGGCGCGCATCGGCGCGCTGCAGCAGGCCCTGGAAATCGTGGCCGTAGAACAGGTTGTCGCCCAGCACCAGGGCGCTGGGCGCGCCGCCGATGAAGTCGCGCCCGAGGATGAAGGCCTGCGCCAGCCCGTCCGGGCTGGGCTGCACGCAGTAGTGCAGCTTCATGCCCCACTGCGAGCCGTCGCCCAGCAGCGCCTGAAAGCGCGGCAGGTCCAGCGGCGTGCTGATGATGAGCAGCTCGCGCATGCCCGCCAGCATCAGCGTGGACAGCGGGTAGTAGACCATCGGCTTGTCGTACACAGGCAGCAGCTGCTTGCTCAGCGCCAGGGTGGCCGGGTGCAGCCGGGTGCCGGCGCCGCCGGCGAGGATGATGCCTTTGCGTTGCATGGGGCTTGGAGTCAGAAGTCGGTGAACCAGCGCAGGGGCGCCGGGTAGTCCATCAGTACCCGGTCGGCGGTGACGAGCTGCGCGCCCTCGCACTGGGCCTGCGCGAGCAGGATGCGGTCAAAGGGGTCGGCGTGCAGCGGCGGCAGCTGGCGCACACGCGCCGCATGCTCGTGACGCACCGGCAATGGCTCAAAGTCGGTGTCCAGCGCCGCCTGCGCGATGGCTTCCGGTTCGAAGCCGAAATCCGGCCGCCGCAGCGCGCACTTGATCGCGATCTCCCACACGCTGGCGGCCGAGAAAAGCACGCGCCGCTGTGGATGCTCAAGCGCACGCAGCAACGCCGCGCCCAGCCGCTGCGGCGCCATCAGTGCCCACAGCAGCACATGGGTGTCGAGCAGCAGCGTCATCCCCGTCCCTCGAAGCCGGCGATGACCTCGTCGGGAAGCGGCACGTCCCAGTCGTCTGGCACCGCGTAGCGTCCGGCCAGGATGCCCAGCCGGCGCTGCGGGCGCACAGGCGGCAACGGCATCAGGCGCGCCACCGGACGACCGGCGCGCGCAATCACCACCTCCTGCCCTGCCTCGACTTCCTCGAGCAGGCGCGAAAGATGCGTCTTGGCTTCATGTACGTTGACCGTCTTCATGGCGTCATCGTATGGACTTAGTCCGACTTGGTCAACGTTCAAGCAGCTCGGTCAGCATGCGCCGCACGCCGAGCTGCCAGGGCGGCAGGCGCAGGCCGAAGGCGGCTTCGAGCTTGCGGCAGTCCAGGCGCGAGTTCAGCGGGCGCCGCGCGGGCGTGGGGTAGGCGCTGGTCGGCACCGCCTGCACCGCCTGCGGCGTCACGCGCAGCGTCTGGCCCATGGCCAGCGCCTGCTCGATGACCTGGCGCGCGTAGCCATGCCAGCTGGTGGCGCCGGCGGCGGTGCAGTGGTACAGGCCGCCCAGCGAGGCGTCGCGCAGCACGGCGCGCACGGCGTGCACGCTCACGTCGGCGAGCAGCTCGGCGCCGGTGGGGGCGCCGATCTGGTCGTCGATCACGCGCAGCTCGTCGCGCTCGGTCGCCAGCCTGAGCATGGTGCGCGCGAAGTTGGCGCCGCGCGCCGCATAGACCCAGCTCGTGCGCAGGATCAGGTGGCGGCAGCCGCTGGCCTGGATCGCCTGCTCGCCTGCGAGCTTGCTGCGGCCGTAGACGCTCAGCGGGCCGGTCGCTGCGCTCTCGTCGCGCGCCGTGCTGCCGCTGCCGTCGAACACGTAGTCGGTGCTGTAGTGCAGAAGCAGCGCGTCCAGCGCCCGCGCCTCGCGCGCCAGCACGGCGGGCGCGGCGGCGTTCAGCAGCTGCGCGCGATCCGGCTCGGACTCGGCTTTGTCGACCGCGGTGTGGGCGGCGGCATTCACGATCAGCGCCGGGCGCTCGCGCCGCAGCAGCGCGGCCAGCGATTCGGGCGCGCCGAAATCGGCCTGCCAGGGCGCCGGGCTGTCGAAGTCGCAGGCGATCAGCTCGCCCAGCGGCGCCAGCGCGCGCTGCAGCTCCCAGCCGACCTGGCCCTTGCAGCCGAAGAGGACGATCTTCATCGCGCCGCGTAGTTGGTCGCCAGCCAGTCGCGGTAGGCGCCGGACTGCACCTGCGCCACCCAGTCGGCGTGCTCCAGGTACCAGCGCACGGTCTTGCGGATGCCGCTGGCAAAGGTCTCGGCGGGGCGCCAGCCGAGTTCGCGCTCGATCTTGCGCGCGTCGATCGCATAGCGCCGGTCGTGCCCCGGACGGTCGGCCACGTGGGTGATCAGCCGCGCACGGGGTCCGGCCGGGTCCGGGCGCAGCTCGTCGAGCAGGCCGCACACCGCGTGCACGATGTCGATGTTGGCCATTTCGTTCCAGCCGCCGACGTTGTAGGTCTGGCCCACGCGTCCGCGCGCGAGCACGCTGCGGATCGCGCTGCAGTGGTCTCCCACGTACAGCCAGTCGCGGATCTGGCGCCCGTCGCCGTAGACCGGCAGCGGCTTGCCCGCCAGCGCGTTCACGATCATGAGCGGGATCAGCTTCTCCGGGAAGTGATACGGCCCGTAGTTGTTCGAGCAGTTGGTGGTCAGCACCGGCAGCCCGTAGGTGTGGTGCCAGGCGCGCACCAGGTGGTCGCTGGCGGCCTTGCTCGCCGAGTAGGGACTGTTGGGCTCGTAGGGGTGGTCTTCGGCAAACGCCGCTGCGTCGGGTGCCAGGCTGCCGTAGACCTCATCGGTGCTCACGTGCAGAAAGCGGAACCCCGCCTTCGCCTGCTCATCCAGGCGGGCCCAGTGGGCGCGCGCCGCCTCCAGCAGGGCGAATGTGCCGTCGACGTTGGTGCGCATGAAGGCCCCGGGGCCGTGGATGCTGCGGTCGACGTGGCTCTCGGCGGCGAAGTGCACGATCGCGCGCGGCCGGTGCTCGGCCAGCAGGCGGTCCAGCAGCGCGCGGTCGCAGATGTCGCCGTGCACGAAGCGGTGCCGCGCATCACCCTGCAGCGAGGCCAGGTTGGCCAGGTTGCCGGCGTAGGTCAGCGCGTCCAGGTTGAGCACGGGCTCGTCGCGCGTGGCCGGGTCGGCCAGCCAGTCGAGGACGAAGTTGCTGCCGATGAAGCCGGCGCCGCCGGTGACGAGGATCATGGGAATGGCTCGCGCCAGAGATGGCGCGCGATACGAGGACTTGCGGGACCGCACTCTACCGCGTCGGCTGCCTGCGGCCGGCAGCGCGCCGGTCAGGGGCGGGACCGGCTGGCAGCGGGGGCCGCGTTCCCCTCTCGCGGGCGGGCGGGCG
>CAUJJP010000062.1 GCA_963205525.1 Pseudomonadota bacterium
GTCATAGCGCACGGCCTGGCGCTGAAACAGCCTGCGCGCCCACAGCGTCGCCACCAGGGACAGCGCGAAGGCAAGCAGGGCCAGGGAGAGCATGCAAAGACGAGCGGGTCGGGGCCCAGGGCGGCGTGGTGCGCAAGAAAAAAAGCCTCGCATGGTAGCATCCGCCGACCCGGTTCGCGTGCCTGCGGACCACCGGTTCCCAGTTCTGCCGATCGCATGGCCGCCCCCTCTCCCGCGCCGCACGTCTACGAACGCGACATCGACGCCAGTGAGCGCACTTCCCTGTCCGTCCTGGCCCGCCACATCCCGGCCGGCGCCCGCGTGCTCGACCTCGGCTGCGGCAGTGGCGCCATCGGCCGCTTCCTGGCCGCGCGCGACGGCCCGGCCGCCGGACCGATCGACGGCCTGACCCTCAGCGGCGAGGAAGCGCGGCGGGCCGCGCCCCACTATCGCCGGGTCGAGGTGGCCGACCTCGACACCTGCGAACTGCCCGCCCTGTTCGCGCCGGGCGGCTACGACATCATCGTCTGCGCCGACGTGCTGGAGCACCTGCGCCTGCCGCAGCGCATCATGAACCAATGCCGCCAGTTGCTGGCCGCCGACGGCCGCGCCCTGCTGTCCGTTCCCAACGCCGGCTACGCGGGCCTGGTGGCCGAGCTGATGGCCGGCGAGTTCCGCTACCGGCCCGAGGGCCTGCTGGACGAAACGCACCTGCGCTTCTTCACCCGTCGCACGCTGATGCGCTTCCTGCGCGAGCACGGCTGGGTGGCCGAGCAGGTGGATGCCGTGCAGCGCCCCTTGCCCGACTCGGAATTCCGCGTCGCCTTCGACGCCCTGCCGCCCGCGATGGCGCGCCACCTGCTGGCGCTGGCCGACGCCCTGACCTACCAGTTCATCGTCATCGGCCGTCCGCAAGGCGCCGGCGAGCAGCCCATGGCCCTGCCACCGGTCGATGCCACGCTGCCGGCGCAGGCGCTGTTTTCGGCCCAGCTGTACTGGGACGACGGCCAGGGCCTGGACGAATCGCGCAAGCAGGTGGTTCGCGGCGTCATCGGCGAGCGCCACCAGGCGCTGCGTTTTCAGCTGCCGCCGGCGCTGGCGGACCTGCGCGCGCTCAAGTTCGATCCGGCCGACCGCCCCGGCATCCTGCACCTGCGCTCGATCTGTCTGCACTCGGCCGCCGAACCGCCACGCGTGGCCTGGCAATGGCAAGCGGCCACCGACGGCACGGCAGCCCTGCTGCGGTCAGCGACCACGCAGCAGATGGTGTGTGCCGGCGCGCTGCCGGGCGACGCCAGCGCCGCCGTGCTGCTGACCGGCGACGACCCCTGGATCCGCCTGCCCATCGAGCCCGACACCTTGCGGCAGGCCGCCACCGCCGGCCCGCTGGTGCTCGAGGTACAACTCGACTGGCCGATGTCGGCCGACTACACCAGCCTGGCCGGTGTCGTCGGTCCGCTGCAGGCCGAGCAGCAGCACCTGCGCGCGCAGCACGCCGCCCAGGCTGCGCGCCTGGCCGAACTGCACCAGGGCCACGAGCGGCTGGCGGTGGAAAACACCCAGCTGAGAAGTGACCGCGACACCCTGTTCGCCGCCACCCAGACTGCCCAGCAGCAAGTGGCCGAACTGCACCAGCAACTGCGCGGCATGGCCGAGCACGTGGACAACCTGCGCAAGCTGCGGGCAGTGCGCTACACGCGCTTTCTGGCCGATCGGCTCAATGGCCTGCGGCGGCCGGCCACCCGGGCCGCGGCCGCCGTCAGCCCGGCCCCGGCCGCAGCCGCGCCATCGGCCGACGACGACGCGCCCGTGCCGCCGCCCGCCAGCCCGACGGTGGACATCATCGTGCCGGTCTACCGCGGCCTGCGCGACACGCAGGTCTGCATCGACGCCGTGCTGGCCAGCACACCCCGTACCGACTGGCGCCTGATCGTGATCAACGATTGCAGCCCCGAGCCCGAGGTCAGCGCCTGGCTGCGCGACAAGGCCGCCGTCGAGCCGCGCATCACGCTACTCGAGAACGAGCACAACCTCGGCTTCGTCGGCACCGTCAACCGCGGCATGCGGCAGTCCGACCGCAACGACGTGCTGCTGCTCAACAGCGACACCGAAGTGGCCGGCGACTGGCTCGATCGCCTGCGCGCCGCCGCCTACCGGCGGGCACGGGCCGGCACGGTGACGCCGTTCTCCGGCAACGCCACCATCTGCAGCTACCCGGTGTTCTGCGCCGACAACCCGCTGCCAGCGGGGCAGACCACGGCCAGCCTGGACGCGCTGTTCGCGCGGGTCAACGCTGGTCAGAGCGTCGAAGTCCCCACCGGCGTGGGGTTCTGCATGTACATCCGGCGCGACTGCCTGCAGGCGGTCGGGCTGTTCGACGAGGAGCACTTTGGCAAGGGCTACGGCGAGGAAAACGATTTCTGCCAGCGCGCCATCGGGCTCGGCTGGCACCACCTGCACGCGCTCGACACCTACGTGCTGCACACCGGCGGCGTCAGCTTCGGCGACAGCAAGAGCCCGCGTGAGCAGGCCGCCATGGAGACGCTGCGCCGCCTGCACCCAGGCTACGACGAGCAGGTGCAGCGCTTCCTGCGGCTCGACCCGGCGCGCCCGGCACGCCTGGCGGTGGACTGGCTGCGCCACACCGGCTCGGGCAGCCGGCCCGTGGTGCTGGTGGTCCAGCACCAGCGCGGCGGCGGCACCGAGCGTCACATCCTGGAGCTGGCGGGCACCCTGGCCGCCTCGGCCTGCTTCGTGTCGCTGCGGCCGGCCGGCGCGCAACGCGTGCTGCTGCAGCTGGTCGAGCAGGACGCGGGGCGCTGGGTGTTTTCGCGCCGCTGGTCGGCCAGCTTCGACCTGCGGCACGAGGGCGACGCACTGCTGGGGCTGCTGCGCGCCATGGGGGTGGCCCACGTGCACTACCACCACCTGCTCGGCCACGCGCCGCGCGTCTGGGAGCTGGCGCGCGAGCTGGGCGTGGGCTACGACGTCACCTGCCACGACTTCTACAGCTTCTGCACCCACATCACCCTGACCGGCAAGCAAGGCCGCTACCAGATGGACGCCCAGGGCGAATGCTGCGGCGGCCAGCACCCGCCCTCGCTGCCCGAAACCCGCGAGCCGATCGAGGCCTGGCGCATCCGCAACCGGCGCTTTCTGCAGCAGGCGCGCGCCGTTCTCGCCCCCAGCCTCGACACCGCCGAGCGCCTGCGCCGCGCCATGCCGGGCGCGCCGATCCGCTGCGTCCCCCACACCGACATCGCGCCCGGCAGCCTGCCCCCGCCCCAGGTGGCGCGCCTGAGCGAGCGCGAGCCGCTGCGCATCGTGGTCATCGGCGCGCTGAGCGTGATCAAGGGCGCCGACCTGCTGGAAGAAACCGCGCGCCTGGCCAAGCGCGCCGGTGCGCCGCTCGAATTCCACCTGATCGGCTACGGCTACCGCCACCTGCAGACCACCCCGGGCACCGCCCTCACCGTTCACGGCCAGTACGCCGACGAGGACCTGCCGGCCCTGCTGCAGCGCATCGCGCCCCACCTGGCGTGGTTTCCGGCTCAGTGGCCGGAAACCTACAGCTACACGCTCAGCGCCGCGCTGCAGGCCGGGCTGCCGGTGGTCGTGCCCGACCTGGGCGCCTTCGCCGAGCGCGTGGCCGACCGGCCCTGGAGCTGGGTGCAGCCCTGGGACAGCACCGCCGCGCAGTGGCTGGAGCTGTTGCAGCGCATCCGCCAGCAGGCGTTCGTGGAAGGCGTCGTGCACGTCGCTCCACCGCTGTCCACCGCGTTGTTGCAGTTGCGTCAGCAGCTGGGTGCGTGGACCTATGCCGACGACTACCTGCCCGCCGTCAACCCGGCCGACGGGCCGGCCTTGCTCGACGCGGCCCACCGCGTGGCCGAAGCCTTCGCCCGCGCCACGCCGGCCGAGGCCCAGCCGGCGCCGCTCAGCCAGGCCGGGCTGTACGCGCTGGCCCTGCGCCTGCAGCGCCTGCCGCTGCTGGGCCGCGCCATGCGCGCCGTGCCGCACGCCTGGCGCTACCGGGTGCGGCAGCTGCTCAGCCGCTGAAGGCCCGCCATGAGCCGCGTGGTGGCCGTGGTCGTCACCTTCCAGCCCGAGCGG
>CAUJJP010000063.1 GCA_963205525.1 Pseudomonadota bacterium
TTCCTGTGCCTGTTCGCCTCCGGCGGGCACGACCTGCGCGCCCTGCTGCGCGGCGGCGCCGACGACGCCCAGATCAGCGCCGCCATCGCCGCCATCTGGCGCAGCCGCGACGACCGCTATTCCGAACTGCGCAGCCAGTACCTGGCCCACGGCGAGCCCCCCCCCGACCGCCGCATAGAAATGCACTACATAGGGGGGTGAGGCTGGACGTGAAACCGTCCCTGCGGACGGTTTCTCGCCTGCCGAACCGGTCGAGCTCTGCGAGACCGTGGAGGAGGCTGGACGTGAACGAGTCCCTGCGGACTCGTGAACGCCTGCCGAACCGCCCGAGCTCCGCGAGGGCGTGGAGGACGCCCCCTCAAGCCCCCTGCGCCGCCCCCTCCTCCGGCGTCGTGATCTCGCCCGGGATCGCCTGGCGCGCCAGCAGCGAGTAGACCGCCGGCACCACGAACAGGGTCAGCAGGGTGCCTACGCTCATGCCGCCGACGATGACCCAGCCGATCTGCTGGCGGCTTTCGGCGCCGGCGCCGGTGGCCAGGGCCAGCGGCAGCGCGCCCAGCACCATGGCGCCGGTCGTCATCAGGATGGGCCGCAGCCGCATGCCGGCGGCCTGCACCACCGCCTCGGTCAGCGCCAGGCCCTGCTGGCGCAGCTGGTTGCTGAACTCGACGATCAGGATGCCGTGCTTGGAGATCAGGCCGATGAGGGTGATGAGGCCGATCTGCGAGTACACGTTGAGCGTGCCGCCGGTGAGCCGCATCGCCGCCAGCGCTCCCAGCATGGACAGCGGCACCGCGAGCAGGATGGTGAAGGGGTCGATGAAGCTCTCGAACTGCGCCGACAGCACCAGGTAGATGAACAGCAGCGCGAGCACGAACACCAGCCCCAGCGATCCCGAGGAATCGCGGAACTCGCGGCTGACGCCGTTGAGTTCGGTCGCGTAGCCCGAGGGCAGCAACCGGGCCGCCAGCTCGTCCATGTAGACCAGGGCGTCGCCGAGCGCGTAGTCAGGCGTCAGGCTGGCGCTGATGGTCACCGAGCGCCGCTGGTTGAAGTGGTTGAGTTCGCGCGGGCTGACCGATTCGCGCACCGTCACCAGCTGCGACAGCGGCACCATGGCGTCACCGCGACCGCGCACGAACAGGCGCTCGATGTCCTGCGGCCGCGTGCGCTCGCGCGCGTCGGTCTGCACCAGGACGTCGAACTGGTCGGCGTCGCGCTTGTAGCGGGTGACGACGCGCCCACCCAGCATGGTCTCGACGGTGCGCGCCACCGCGTCCACCGAGACCCCGAGGTCGGCCGCGCGTGCGCGGTCCACGTCCATGAAGATCTCGGGCTTGTTGAGCTGCAGGTCGATGTCGGGCTGCAGGATGCCGGGATTCTTGCGCATTTCCGCGAGCATGCGCTGCGCGTTCTCGGCCATGTTCTCGTAGCTGTCGTTGGCCACCAGCACCACCGTCACCGGCACCGCGCTGAAGCGCTGGCCCAGGCTGGGCGGGGTGGAGGGGAACACGCTCACCCCGGGCAGGGCGCGCAGCTCGGGCATCAGCTTCTGCGCCAGCTGCTGGGTGCTTGTCGTGCGCTCGGACCAGTCCACCGTGCGCAGCATGCCGAAGGCGCTGGACACGCCTCCCCAGCCGACGAAGCTGAAGCGCTGATCGAACTCCGGGTAGCGACTCGTGATGTCCTCGATCGCATCCAGATAGCGCGCCGTGTAATCCAGCGTCGCACCGTCCGGCGCGCGCAGCGGCAGGGCGATGATGCCGCGGTCCTCGTAGGGTGCGAGCTCGCTCTTGGCGTGCGTGAACAGCCACCAGCTGCCACCGGCCGCCGCCAGCATGAGGCCGACGCCTATCCAGCGTGCGCCCAGCGAAGCGCGCAGCACGCGCTCGTAGGCGCCGCTCAGGGCGACCAACACACGCTCCATGCCGCGGTCGAAGGCGCCCGGGCTCGGGTTGTGACGCAGCAGCTTGCTGCACATCATGGGCGTGAGCGTGAGGGCGACGAAGCCCGATACCAGCACGGCGCCGGCCAGGGTGAGCGCGAACTCGCTGAACAGGCGCCCGGTGCGCCCGGGCGTGAAGGCCAGCGGCGCGAACACCGCAGCCAGGGTGAGCGTCATCGCCACCACCGCAAAGCTGATCTCGCGGATGCCGCGCAGCGCGGCCTGGAACGGGGTCTGCCCTTCCTCGATGTGGCGGTAGATGTTCTCCAGCACGACGATGGCGTCGTCGACCACGAGTCCGATCGCGAGCACCAGGGCGAGCAGGGTCAGGGTGTTGATCGTGAAGCCGAAGGCAGCGATGAGGGCGAAGGCGCCGACCAGGCTGACCGGGATCGTGACCAGCGGGATGATGGACGCGCGCAGGGTGCGCAGGAAGACGAACACCACCAGCGCCACCAGCACCACCGCCTCGGCCACGGTGCGGTAGACGGCCTTGATCGAGCGGTCGATGAACACCGACTGGTCGTTGGCCATCACCACCGTCACCGACGCCGGCAGCTCGCGCTGGATCTGCGGCAGCACCTTGCGCACGCCTTCGGACACCTCCAGCGGATTCGCGGTGGCGTTGCGGATGATGCCGGTGCTCATCGAGGGCACGCCGTTCAGCCGCACGCGCGAGCGCAGGTTGGCCGGTTCCTCGGCGACGCGGGCGACGTCGCGCAGCCGCACCGTGTAGCCGTTGACGCTGCGCAGCGCCACCTGCTCGAACTGCGGCACGGTGTTGAGGTCGGTGCGCGCGGTGACGCTGAACTCGCGCAGCTCGCTCTCGATGCGGCCCGCCGGCACTTCCAGGTTCTGGCGCCGCAGCGCGTCCTCCACGTCCTGCACCGTGAGCCGGTAGGCAGCCAGGCGATCGGGGTCGACCCAGATCCGCATCGCGCGCTGGCGGGCGCCGCCGACCTGCACGTCGGCCACCCCGGGCACGGTCTGCAGCCGCGGCTTGACGACGCGGTTGATGATGTCGGTCAGGTCCAGCGGGTCTATGGTCTCGCTCACGTAGGCGAGCCAGATCACCGGCGTGGCGTCGGCCTCGACCTTGGCGATCACGGGCTCGTCGGCCGCATCCGGCAGCCGCCCGCGCACGCGCGAGACGCGGTCGCGCACTTCGGCGGCGGCGGTGTCCGGATCCTTGCTGAGCTTGAAGCGCACCGTGATCTGGCTGCGCTCGGTGCGCGAGATCGAGGTCAGGATGTCGACCCCGTCGATGCCGGCGATCGAGTCCTCCAGCGGCTTGGTCACCTGAGACTCGATGACCTCGGCCGACGCCCCCTGCAGCGAGGTCGAGACGTTCACCAGCGGCTCGTCGATGCGCGGGTACTCGCGCACCGTGAGCTGCTGGAAGGCCACCAGACCGACCAGCAGCACCAGCAGCGACATCACGCTGGCCAGCACCGGGCGGCGCACCGAGGTTTCAGAGAGCTTCATCGCCTGGGCCCTGCACCGTTCAGGGCGCGGGACGGCTGCCGCTGGCCGCGCGCGCCGCAGCGCCTGCGGCACCCGACGCGCTGGAACCAGGCGCGCCGTCCCCGGACGCGCTGCCCCCGGGCGCGCTGGCACCGGGGCCGGCGGCCGAAGCCGCGGCGCCGATCTCGACGATGCGCACCGGCTGGCGGTCGCCGCGCAGCAGCCTGTCCTGGCCGGCGGTCACCACCCGGTCGCCGGCCGCCACGCCGGAGAGGATCTCCACCTTGCCGGCGATGCGTATGCCCAGCTGCGCCTGCAGCCGCTCGGCCACCGGCCCCTGGCCGCCATCCACCACGCGCAGCAGGTACTGCTTGCCGCCCTCGGGCACCAGCGCTTCCTCGGGCGCGACGAGCGCCCGCTCGCGCACCCCGAACACGGTGCGCGTGCGCGCGAACATGCCCGGCTTGAGCAGGCCGTTGCGGTTGTCCAGCCGGGCGCGCAGCAGCAGGCTGCGGCCGTCGGTGTCCACCCGCGCCTCCAGCGCCTCGACCCGGCCTTCGAAGCTGCGCCCCGGCAAGGCGTCGAAGGAGACGCTGACCGGCAACCCGCGCTGCGCCTGCGCGGTGTAGCGCTCGGGCAGGCGGAAGTCGACCCAGACCTGGCTCGCGTCGACCACGCTCACGATGTCGGCGCCGTCCTTCACGTAGTCGCCGACGTTGACGAGCCGGATCCCGGCCTGGCCGTCGAACGGCGCCAGGATGCGCATGCGTGCCAGCTGGGCCTGCGCCAGCGCCACCTGGGCCTGCGCCACCTCCAGCGCCGACGCGCTCTGGTCGACTGCGTTCTGGGTCACGAAGCCCTGGCCGACGAGCTCACGGTTGCGCTCGAGCTGGGTGCGCGCGATGCCGGCCTGCGCCTGCGCCTGCTGCAGCTGGGCGCGCTGCAGGCTGTCGTCTAGCTGCAGCATGAGCTGGCCGCGCCTGACCTGGCGGCCATCCGAGAATCCCAGCGCCGCGACGCGGCCGCTGGCCTCGGGCCGCAGCATCACGGCCTGGTGCGACTGCACCGAGCCCACCGCCTCGGCGGCGTCGACCAGGCGCATCACCTGGATGCGGCCGACTTCGACCGCGGTGGCGCCACCGGGACCGCCCGGGCCCGACTTCAGCGCCACGGCCGTGCCGGCTGGCTGCGGCCCGGCGGCCGGCCTTTGCTGCACCCACCACGCCAGCACGCCGGCACCGAGCAGCGCGACCAGGGCGATCTCGGCCGTCAGTTTCTTGTTCATCAACCGATCCTGGGGGAATCGCGCACTGTAACTGCTTGCGCCAGGGCCTGCCGGCGGTCGGGCTTGCAGCCGGACGGCAACCGGCCTTCGCCGGGGCCGCAGCCGGGACCATGGGGTGGGCTTCAGCGCGCCGAATCGACGCCGCGGTTGGCGAGCTGGTCGGCGCGCTCGTTGCCCGGGTCACCGGCGTGGCCCTTGACCCAGCGCCACTCGACCTGGTGCTGCTGGCGCAGCGCGTCCAGGCGCTGCCACAGGTCCTGGTTCTTCACCGGCTTGCGGTCGGCCGTCAACCAGCCCTTGGCCTTCCAGCCGTGGATCCAGCTCGTGATGCCGTTCTTCACGTAGGCACTGTCGGTGTGCAGGCGCACTTGGCTGGGCTGCTTGAGCGCCAGCAAGGCCTCGATCACCGCCAGCAGTTCCATGCGGTTGTTGGTGGTCAGGGCCTCGCCGCCCCACAGCTCGCGCTCGTGCGTTCCCGATTTCAGCCACGCACCCCAGCCGCCGGGGCCCGGGTTGCCCTTGCAGGCGCCATCCGTCCAGATCTCGATCATCGCTTTCTCAACAGGGTTCAGGATTCGCTCATCTCGCTGGCCGGCACCGGCAGGCGCTGCGCCACCGGCCGCGCGCTGGCCGTGGCCAGCCGTCGATCGCGTCGCGCCAGCCCCACCAGGCGCATGCCGCGCACACGCTTGACCGCCTGCAGGTAGTAGACCGCGCCCAGCAGCGGCCACCAGCGCTCGCCGGCACGGTCCATCCAGGCCCAGCGGCGCAGCCAGTGCTCGGTGCGCAGCGGCGGTCGCCAGCCGCCGAAGCGGCCGATC
The DNA here is from genome assembly GCA_963205525.1 of Pseudomonadota bacterium. The sequence continues at coordinate 5,516 of CAUJJP010000063.1, forward strand.
TCGACCTCGAAGCCGAGCAGGCGCAGCCAGTCACGCAGCCGGCCCTGGCCGATGAACTCGCCGGCGCGCGGCAGGAAGGGATCCGGCGTCTCGCGCCGCCAGGCCAGTTGCTGGCGCAGCCGCCACAGGCTGATCGGGTTGAAGCCGGTGATGAGCAGCCGGCCCTCGGGCATCAGCACGCGCTCGACTTCGCGCAGCGTGAGATGGGGGTCGCGCGCCAGCTCCAGGCTGTGCGGCATGACGACGAGGTCCAGGCTGGCCGCCGCAAAAGGCAGGCTGTCGAACTCGCTGCGCAGATGCACGCGCTTGCCGTCGAGCTGGGTGGTGCTGATGTCCGCGCGCGGCGGCGGCGAGGGCAGCGGCTCGGGGTCGAGCAGCACGTCGCTGGCCACCCAGCGGTGCGGCATGCGGTTGGCGCGCAGGCCGTCGAGCTCGGGCAGGCCGAGCTGCAGGGCGTGAAAGCCGAAGGCGTCGGCCACGCCGTGATCCAGCCGGTCCTGCTCCCAGGCCAGCAGGTAGCGCCCGCGCGCGGACTGCAGCCACGCGGCCAACTCTACAATCCGCGCTTCGCGCGCCAACAACTGCGACATGCCCCTGGTTCCGCTGCCTGCGTTCACCGACAACTACATCTGGATGCTGCACGACGGCCGTGCCGCGGTGGTGGTCGACCCCGGCGACGCCGCACCGGTGGCGCAGGCGCTGCGGGCCGATGCGCTCGAACTCGTGGGCATTCTAGTAACCCACCACCATCCGGATCACGTCGGCGGCGTCGACGCGCTGCGTCCCCTGCTGCGCGGGCCGGTCTGGGGGCCGGCCGGCGAAGCCACCCCCGAGCCGCGCATCGCGGTCGTCGACGGCGACACCGTGCAGGTACTGGGGCGCAGCTTCGAGGTGATGGCGGTCCCCGGCCACACCGCGGGCCACATTGCCTTCGCCGAGCGTGGCGCCGCCGCGCAGCCGCTGCTGTTCTGTGGCGACACCTTGTTCAGCGCCGGCTGCGGGCGCATGTTCGAAGGCACGCCGGCCCAGTTCCACGCTTCGCTGCAGCGGCTGGCCGCCCTGCCCGCCGACACCCAGGTCTGCTGCAGCCACGAATACACCCTGTCCAATCTGCGCTTTGCCGCCGCGGTGGAGCCCGACAACGACGCGCGCCAGCAGCACCAGTCCTGGTGCGAGGCGCAGCGCGCCGCCGGCCGGCCGACGCTGCCGGCGCGGCTGGGCAGCGAGCTGGCGATCAACCCCTTCCTGCGCTGCGCCGAGCCCGGCGTCGTCGCGGCGGCACGCGCACGAGGGGCGGCCGACGACAGCGGGCCCGAGGTCTTTGGCGCGCTGCGGCGCTGGAAGGATGGCTTCCGATGACTTGTCCACCGAATCCGCCGCACGCCGGGGCGGCACTTGCACGCTGCGCCTGGGCAGCACTCGCACGCTGCGCAGGGCGCGCACTGGGCCCGCTGGCCCTGCTGGTCCTGAGCGCCTGCGCCGCCCTCCCCGCCCCGCCTGCCGACAGCGCGGCGCCGGCACCCGACCCCGTCGCCGCAACCCCCGCAGCGGCCCCCGCTGCGGCCGTCGTCGCACCATCGGCCACGGTGCCAGCCACGCCTGCTGCAGTCGCTGCGCAGGCGGCGCCGGACGATGCCGGCGCCGCCGCGCCATCCAGCGCGCAGGCGCAGCGCATCCGCAGCGACCTGTGGCAGCGCGTGCGCCAGGGCCTGGCGGTGCCCGACCTCGACGACGAGCGCGTCGCCAAGTGGGAGGCCTTCTACGCGCAGCGCCCGGACTACGTGGCGCGCATGATGGAGCGCGGCTCGCGCTACCTGTTCCACATCGTCGAGGAGGTCGACGCGCGCGGCCTGCCGATGGAGCTGGCGCTGCTGCCCTTCATCGAGAGCGCCTTCAACCCGCAGGCCAAGTCCAGCGCGGCAGCGGTCGGCATGTGGCAGTTCGTCGCCGCCACCGGGCGCGATTTCGACCTGCGGCAGAACCTGATGCGCGACGACCGACGCGACGTGATCGCGTCCACCCGCGCGGCACTGGACTACCTGCAGTCGCTGCATGAGCGCTTCGACGACTGGCAGCTCGCGCTCGCGGCCTACAACTGGGGGCCGGGCAGCGTGGCGCGCGCGGTCAAGCGCAACCTCGGCGCGGGCCGTGCGGCCGGCTATGGCGAGCTGCGCATGCCGGAGGAGACGCGCCAGTACGTGCCCAAGCTGCAGGCGATGAAGAACATCGTGCTGCGCCCGCAGGACTACGGGCTGACGCTGCCGGCACTGGAGAACCACCCGGCCTTCCTCGCCGTGCCGATCGAGCGCGACATCGACGTCGAGCTCGCGGCACGCCTGGCCGGCCTGGAAGAGGCCGAGTTCCGGGCCTACAACCCGCAGCACGCCAAGCCCGTGATCCTGGCCGCCGGCACCTCCCAGGTCCTGCTGCCCTTCGACGCCGCACAGCAGTTCGAGCACGGCCTGCGCGCGCACCGCGGTCCGCTGGCGAGCTGGACGGTCTGGGTCGCGCCGCGCACCATGCCGGCGGCCCAGGCGGCGAAGATGGTCGGCGCCAGCGAGGCCGAGCTGCGCGCGGTGAACCGGATTCCGCCGCGCATGCAGTTGCGCGCCGGCTCGGCGATCGTCGTCCCACGCCGCGCCACGCACGCCACCGACGTGACCGAGCACCTGGCCGAGAACGCCGCCATCCAGCTCGTGCCCGAGGCCGCGCCGCTGCGCCGCACCCTGGTGCGGATCGGCCGCCGTGGCGACACCGTGGCCGGGGTCGCGCAGCGCTACAAGCTGCGTGCCCAGGACGTGGCGCGCTGGAACGATGTCGGCCTGAAGGCCAGCTTCAAGCCCGGCAGCCAGGTGGTGGTGATGCTGCAGCCCAAGCGAGCCACCCGCGCCGCCCGTACCGCGCGCAGCGCCCGCACCGCGCGCAGCGCTGCCAGCGCCCACAGCAGCCGGCCCAGCGTGCGCGCGGCCAAGTCCGGGCGCTGAAGCCAGTGTGGCGCGCCAGAATACTGGAACTCATCTTTTCTGCACCCGCATGCTCCAACCGCCCGGGAGGTGGGCGATGCGGGTAGCAATGGCGATTGAGTCGGATGCGCAGACGGACCGAGAGCTTCGGGTCCTGGCACAGCGCAAGCGAATCGAGATTCGTCTTCAGCAGCGATCCCAAATCCTTCATCTGGACCGCCAGCGCCTCGGACATCCTGGCCAAGGTCACGCGGGCCAAGGCCACCTTGGCTGCCGCCTCACGATCAGCGCAGAACAGCACGGCGCACTACACTAGGGGTTCGTTAAGCAATAACATGAACACTCAGCCAGGCCGAATGTGGTAGTTCCAATCGCCGTGAAAGTCCTCGGCCTCCAGCTTGATGGAGGCCATTTCTAAGTCCGTGACCGAAACCCCCTTCGGGTAGGCTGCCGTGTCGAGTTCGGCGCGTACCGCCAGCCCGCTGCGTGTCGTGGTGCTGGCGATGAGGTTGACGATGACCTCGTGACTGACCAGCGGTCGTGCGCGCCAGTTCATCGTGATGAAGGAGAACAGCCGGTGCTCGATCTTGTTCCACTTGCTGGTGCCCGGC
>CAUJJP010000064.1 GCA_963205525.1 Pseudomonadota bacterium
GCAGCCAACTACATCGCCATCGCCTACCTGCGCCTGGGCAAGCTCACACATCTGCCAGCCTCCCCGCTCGTGCCGGCCAAGTCACTGTCAGCCGGCATCACAACATATCGGCTGTGAAGTCAAGTTCCACACGGAACGGCATAGAGCCGCCCGGGGCACCGCGATCCGGCGGCGAAGCCTACGCCGGCGCTGCGGCGCCGCCGGGCCGGCCACGGGGCCGACCCCGCGCGCGACACGGGCATCGCGGGCCGCCCGGTCCGGTGGCCGCACGAGTGCTTGCCGCAGGCGGAAGGAGCCCCGACTCAGGCGCTGGCTGTGCTGGCCGCCGCGTGCCGCTGCAGACGCTCCCACTGGTCGTTGACCTCGCCCTGCAACTCGGCGATCTGCGTCGGGTCCAGGTGGGCGTAGCGCTTTTGCTCCGAGAGGTAGCTCTTGAAGCCGTCCGGCGCCTCGCTGCGGCCGGCGTTGAGCCGGTAGCGCACGCCGTCCTCGATCTCGAACAGCGGGAACACCGCCGCCTCGACCGCCTTGCGTGCGGTGCGCACGGCGGCGTTGTCGGCCACGCCCCAGCCGGGCAGGCAGGGGATCAGGATGATGATGACCTTGGTGCCGCGGATGGCCTTGGCCTTCTCGAACTTGGCGCGCAGGTCGTTCAGGTGCGAGGGGCTGGCGGTGGCGATGTAGGGGATGCGGTGCGCGGCCAGGATCTCGATGATGTTCTTCTTGCGCGTGGTCTTGCCGCTGGGCGTGCTGCCGGTGACGGCGCCCAGCGGGGTCGACGAGCTCTTCTGCCCGCCGGTGTTCATGTAGCCCTCGTTGTCGAAGCAGATGTAGAGGATGTCCTCGTTGCGCTCGGCCGCCGAGGACAGCGCCTGCAGCCCGATGTCGTAGGTGCCGCCGTCGCCCGCGAAGCAGAACACGGTGGTGTCTGGCTTGCCGCGCGCCACCAGCGCGCGCTTGATGCCGCTGGCCGACGCCGCCGCCGATTCCAGCGTGGTGTGCAGCATCGGCACCTTGACCGAGGAGATCGGGTGCCCGCCGCAGATCATGGCCGAGCAGGAGGGCGCGACGACGCCGATCGCGTCGTCGCCGATGGCGTTCAGGATCACCCGCATCGACAGCGGTTCGCTGCAGCCGGCGCAGGCGACGTGGCCGGAATTGAAGAGACCGTTGTCTTCGTAGTCGATGTACTTCATGCCTCACTCCATCCAGACCGGGCCGTTGACGGCCTCTTTGTCGCGATATTCGATGACGAGCTTGCGGATGCGCTCGGGCGAGACGTTGACGCCGCCGACGCCGGCCAGCATGCCGTGCAGGCGCGGTGCGTCGGCCATCCCGAACAGCACGCTCTTGAGCTCCTGGTGCAGCACGCCGCCGGTGCCCGGCGAGTAGTTGCGGTCGAGCACGATTGCGCAGGGCACGCCGGCCAGTGCCTCGCGCAGCACCTGCGCCGGCAGCGGGCGGAACAGGCGCACCTTGAGCAGGCCGGCGGCGATGCCCTGCTCGCGCAGCGCATCCACCGCGTCGCGCACGGTGCCGGCCATCGAACCCATGGTGACGAGGACGACGTCGGCGCCGTCCATGCGGTAGCGCTCCACGAGGTCGTAGCCGCGCCCGGTGAGATCGCCCCACAGCCGCCCGGCCTCCTGCATGAGCGCCGGCACGCGGGCCATCGCGGTGTCGAGGTCGACCCGCGAGCGGCGCCAGTTCTCCTGGTTGGCCGGGGCGCAGAAGGACAGCGACTGCGCGTTGTCGAGCGAGAACTCGGACTGGAAGGGCGGCAGGAAGGCGTCCACCGTCTCCTGCGATGGCACGTTCACCGGCTCCATGGCGTGCGAGACGTAGAACGCGTCGTGGCTGACCATGGCCGGCACGCGTGCTTCCTCGGCGACCCGGAACAGCTGCAGCACGGTGTCCAGCGACTCCTGCGGGCTTTCGCTGTAGACCTGGATCCAGCCGGTGTCGCGCTGCGCCAGGCTGTCGGTCTGGTCGGGCCAGAAGCCCCAGGGCGCGGCCGGCGTGCGGTTGACGTTGCACATCACGATCGCGGTGCGCGCGCCGGAGGCGTAGTGCAGCAGCTCGTGCATCAGCATCAGCCCCTGCGAGGAGGTGGCGGTGAAGACGCGCGCGCCGGTGGCCGAGGCCGCGATGCAGGCCGACATCGCCGAGTGCTCGGACTCGGGCGTCAGCAGCTCGGTCTTGAAGCGCCCTTCGCTGTGCAGCTCGGTGATGCGTTCGAGGATGGGTGTCTGCGGCGTGATCGGGTACACCGGCACCACGTCCGGGCGCGCGAGCATGACCGCATTGGAGACCGCGTGGTTGCCGCTCAGGAGAACGACGCTGGGGTTGGGAGACATGGCGCTTTCCTCTAGAGCATGGCTTCGGCGTGCATCGTCACCGATCCGGTCGGGCATTCCTCGACGCACAGACCGCAGCCCTTGCAGTAGTCGTACTTCACCGCGTAGCCGGTCGCGGTCTTCTCGATCGCGATGTCGGGGCAGTAGAAGAAGCAGTTGTCGCAATGGGTGCAGGTGCCGCAGCTGAAGCAGCGCTGCGACTCCGCCAGCGCCTCCTGCGCCGACAGCGCGCGCTGCACCTCGCCGAAGCCCTGCAGGCGCTCGTCCAGCGCCACCGTCTGCGGCTCGTGGCGCTGCGCCTCGGGGTAGTAGTGGGTGTTGATGTCCTTGAACGGCACCGTGGCGCCGACCGCGAAGCCCTCGCCCGCGGCCTCGCCCGCGACGTAGCGCGCGATCTCGAGCGCCGCCTGCTTGCCCATGCCCACCGCCTGCGTCACGAAGCGGTCCATGCTCGCCACGTCGCCGCCGGCGAAGATGCCCTCGGCGCTGGTGCGCCAGGCGGCATCGGTGCCGAGCAGTCGGCCCTGGGCCTGCAGCAGCGCGCCCCAGCGCGCGACGTCGGCGTCCTGGCCGATCGACGGCACGACGGCATCGGCGTCGAGCGTGAAGTCCGAGCCTTCGATGGGGGTGACGCTGAACTCGCCGCGCTTGGCGCCCGGCTTGAACTCCACCCGCAGGCACTGTAGGGTCAGCCCGGCGGCGCCGGACTGCGCCGTGCGCAGCATGGCGCCGCAGACGAAGCGCACGCCTTCCTCGATCGCCTCCTCGACTTCGACGTGCTGCGCCGGCAGCCGGCCCTCGGGCTCCAGCGCGAGCACGGTGACCTGCTTGCCGAGCCGGCGCGCGCTGCGCGCCACGTCCATCGCCGCGCTGCCGCCGCCGATGACGAGCACGCGCTCGCCGCAGGCCGCCGGACTGCCGGAGCTGGCGGCGGCCAGGAAGTCGGCGCTGTCGATCAGCCAGGGCTGGCCGTAGTCCAGGCCGGGCAGGCGCTTGGACAGCGAGGCGCCGGTGGCGAGGTAGACCGCGGCGTGCTCGGCGCGCAGCGCCTGCAGCGCCTGCGCGCCCTCCACCGCCTGGCCCAGGTGCAGCTCGACGCCGAGGTCGACGATGCGCTGGATCTCGCCGTCCAGCACCGCCTTGTCGAGCCGGTAGTCGGGGATGCCGTAGCGCAGCAGGCCGCCCAGCATCGGCCTGGATTCATAGATCGCGACCTGGAAGCCGAGCCGGCGCAGCTGGTAGGCCGCCGAGAGTCCGGCCGGGCCGCCGCCGACGATGGCGATGCGCTCGGGCCGCTCCTGCGCCGGCTTGGGGTAGCCCCAGCCCTCGGCGAGCGCGGTGTCGCCGGCCACGCGCTCGAGCGCGCAGATGCTCACCGACTGGTCGTGGAACTGGCGGTTGCAGGCGCTCTCGCAGGGGTGGTGGCAGATCCGCCCGGCGATCGCCGGAAACGGGTTGTTGTCGACCAGCACCTCCCAGGCGCGGCGCACGTTGTGGTTGCGGATCTCGCCCACCCACTCGGCGATGCGGCCGTTCACCGGGCAGGCGGCGAGGCAGGGGGCGGGCGTGGCCTGGTATTGCGGCGCGGCGGTGCGCCAGGTCCCGGTCTTGCGCACCAGCGAGGAGCGCGTCGTCCACAGGGAGGGGGAAACGGTCGGCATCGAAGCTTGGCTCATCGCGGCGTCTTCCTAGATGACAGCGGCATCGGCGGCGCTGCGTGCGACGTCGTATGCATGGCGGCAGGCCGCGAGGTTCTGGTCCTTCTTGCCGGGTGCCGTCTGCACGATGACCTCGCACAGGGTTTCCAGGCGCGGCTCCTCGAGGAAGCCGGCCATGGCACCGAGCAGCGACGAGTTGACGAACCTGCCGATGCCGAACTTGGTGGCGATCTGCAGCCCGTCGACCGGGTAGATCCGGTAGTCGCCCAGGTGCTCGAAGGCTTCCTTGGCGCGCGCGGTGTTGACGACGATGATGGTGTCCTTGTCCACCACCTTCAGCAGCTCCGCGTCCAGCAGCGAGCTGTCGAAGCACAGCACCGCGCTCGCGCGCTCGATGTTGCAGCGCACCCGCACCGGCTTGTCGTCGACGCGGATCGACGAGGCCACCGGCCCGCCGCGGCGCGCCCCGCCATAGGTGGCGAAGCTCTGCACGTGCTTGCCCTCGGCGAAGAAGGCCTGCGCGAGCTGGTTGCCCGCCGTCTGCGCGCCCTGGCCGCCGCGGCCCACGATCACGATTTCCTGCCTCATCGGGGTGCTCCCGATCTCACACACGCATTCACTTGTCGTCCTCCAGTCCGAACGCCGCCCGGCGCAGCTCTGTGCCGGGGACGGGGCGCCCGCATCGCGGGTCGGTGCGCGGCGTCGATCACGCCGTGCGATGGCGCCGGATCGTACAAAGCGCCCCGGATGCGGGCTTGATCCTCGTCATCCGGTGCCGCCGGTGGCGGCGCTTGCGAGGCCGCAAGCTGCCATGGGCGCCCGGCCTCGGCTTTAGCATCGGGCGCCAAAGGAAGACCATGCCGCTGCACCGACTCACCCTCCCCGTCACCCCTTTCCAGCAGAACTGCAGCCTCGTCTGGTGCGAGCGCACGCGCGCCGCGGCCCTGATCGACCCCGGCGGCGAGGTGGCGCGGCTGCGTGCCGCGGTCGCCGCCAGGGACCTGGACCTGCAGGCGGTCTGGCTCACCCACGCCCACATCGACCACGCCGGTGGCGCCGGCCAGCTGGCGCAGGAGGCCGGGGTGCCGGTGATCGGCCCGCAGTGCGGCGACGCGTTCTGGATCGACGGCCTGGAGCAGCAGGCGCAGATGTTCGGCTTCCCGCCCGCCCTGCCCTTCACGCCGGCGCGCTGGCTGGAGGACGGCGACGAGCTGCGCCTGGGCGACGAGACCCTGGGCGTGCGCCACTGCCCTGGCCACACCGCGGGCCATGTGGTGTTTCACCACGCCGCCAGCGGCGTGGCCTTCGTCGGCGACGTGTTGTTCGCCGGCAGCGTGGGCCGCAGCGACCTGCCCGGCGGCGACCACGAGCAGCTGGTGGACAGCATCCGCAGCCGGCTGTGGCCGCTGGGCGACGCCACCGTGTTCGTTCCCGGCCACGGACCGGAGAGCACCTTCGGCGCCGAGCGCCGGCACAACCCCTTCGTGCGCGACGGGGCCTGAGCGGGCCGCCGAGTGGCCGCCGAACGACCGCCGAACGACCGCCGAGTGGCGACCGGGCCGCGGCGGGGCGCACGCCGCGCCGATGCTGACTGACGCTGGCCGACGCTGGCCGGCGCCCCGGGCTTGAAGCGCCGCCACCCCGCCCCACCTGTATCCGCATGGGGACACACCGCCACATCGCCTGCGCCGGCTGCGGCGCCCTGAACCGGGTGCCATCGCAGCGCCTGGCCGACGACCCGGTCTGCGGACGCTGCGGCGCGGCGCTGCTCCCCGGCGTGCCGATCGAGCTGACCGACGCCAATTTCGACCGCGTCGTCGGCCGCACCGAGCTGCCGGTGCTGGTGGACTTCTGGGCCGCCTGGTGCGGACCCTGCAAGTCGATGGCGCCGAGCTTCGCGCAGGCCGCGCAGCAGCTCAAGGGCCGGGCCCTGCTCGCCAAGGTGGACACCGACGCCAACCCGGCACTGGCGCAGCGCTACGCGATCCGCAGCATTCCCACCCTGATCCGGCTGGAGGCGGCACGCGAGCTGCGGCGCCAGGCCGGGGCGCTGCCGCTGGCCGCCATCGTCGCGCTCGCGAGCTGAGCTCCGCGGTAGCGGCTACGCTGCACCGCAGCGGCGCCTGGACCGGCGCTCAGTGCGTCGTGCCCAGCGCCTGCTGCGCCTGCAGCAGGCGCGCCAGGATGCCGGCCTCGTCGCTGCTGGAGAACGCAAACGGATACAAGCTGCGCGCATTGCCCGCCAGTTCGGCGGTTCCGGCGTGGGCGCGGATCTGGGCCCGGATGTAGGCAAAGGGTGCCGACAGCAGTACCGCCGGTGCCTGCACGCCGGGGTGCTGGCGCTCGCCGCCCAACACCCGGCAGCCCAGCATGCGTTCGTAGAAACGCACGTGGCGCGGGTTCACTTCCAGCAGCAGGGTGTCGCAGTCGCGCAGCTGGTGGGCCACGATGTAGGCGACGTGGAACAGCCCGGCCAGCACGCGCTGGCTGTGCGGCGAGGAGTCCACCGCCAGGCGCGTGAACTCGGCCACCCGCCGGCCCTGGGCGCGCAGGGCGCCGACCTCGGGCCCGAAGGCGGCGGCGGCGCAGACGCCCTCGGGCCCGCCGTCCAGTTCCAGGGTCAGGGTGCCGATCGGCGTGTCGTCACCGGCGTGGGCGGTGAGCGTGGTGCGCCAGCCGGTCTGGTCGCGCGGCAGCGTCACCCGGTGGTAGCCGCGCCAGGCGTAGCGGCGCTCCAGCAGCGCGCCGGCGGCCTCGCGTGCCGCGCTGTGCGCCAGCCGTATCGTGAACAGCTCGGACTTCCCAGCGGCGGGCTCGCCGTCGGCTGTGCTGCTGGGGTGGCGGGACGGGAAGCGAGCCTGGGCGACGGTGGTGTACTGCATGGGTCATCCTGGCAGGCACGGCGCCTGCAACTGCTGGGTGCCTACTGGACCACAGACGCAACCCCCCTAAGTTACCAATCGCAAGCAAGGTTGGACCGTGATAAGGCCGTGGCTGCGGGTGCCGGCCTTCACCGCGCCGATGAGCGGTCAAGGGCCGGATCCAGGTTCAGTGCGGCGCCACATCCACGAAGCGCCAGAGCTCGCGCATGAAGGGGTGGCGCAGGTAGTTTTGAGTCCAGGGTTGGACGAGGTCGCTGATGACGCGGTGCATGTGGACCTTGAACGGCATGTAGGCGACGAGCATGTTCTTCGCCTCGCGCATCAGTGCCTCGCGCTCGGGGCCGTCGGGCAGGCGCTGCTGACGGCGGAACAGCTCGTCGAAGGCCGGCAGGCTGAAGCGCGGGTCGTTGGACTCGGCGGCGTTGGGGCTGTAGGCGATGCCGAGGAAGAAGCCGCCGTCGGGCGAGTTGGCGGCCCAGGAATAGCCCCACATCTGCAGGGTGCCGGCGCGCGTCTTCTTCAGCAGCTCGGACCAGGTGGCGATCTCGAAGTCGATGCGCAGCCCCACCGCGGCGAGCTGGCGGCGCAGCAGGTCGTTGGCGCTGCGCGAGCGCTGGTCGGCGAGCGAGGCCATGCGCAGGCGCAGCGGCTGGCCGTCGGGCAGCTCGCGCCAGCCGTCGCCGTTGCGGTCGGCATAGCCGTAGAGGTCCAGCAGCGCCTTCGCGCGCGCCGGGTCGTACTGGCTCATCTCGCTCACATAGCCCGGGTCGTAGCCCGAGGTGTAGGGCGGGACGGTGCTCTGCGCCGGCATGCCGCTGCCGCCGAAGACCTGGCGGATGTAGGCCAGCGGATCCTGCGCGAGTCCGATCGCGCGCCGCAGCGCCACCTTCTCGGGCGTGTAGCCGCCGACCACCGGGTCTTCCATGAAGAAGAAGCTCATCACCATGTCGGCCTGCTGCTGGCGCTGCAGCCGCACGCCGCGCTGCGCCAGAAAGGGCGCGAGCTCGCCGTTGGGCACCGCCAGCGGCACGTAGGGACCGGGCACGGCGAGCAGCTCGTAGCTGCCGTTCAGAAAGCTCAGCCAGCGCGGCTGGTCTTCCTCCACGATGTCCACGTGGACCTCGTCGACCAGCGGCAGCGGCCGGTCCTTCAGCGCCGCGGCGATGCGCTGCAGCTCGGGGTCCGGCCCCGGCGTGCCGCGGTAGACCACGCGCCGGTAGCTCGGCGAGCGCTCGAGCTCGATGCGCGAGGCGCGCCGCCAGTGCTTGAGCCGGAAGGCGCCGGTGCCCACCGGGTGGGCGCCGATCTCGCGCCCGTAGTGCTCGACCACCTCGCGCGCCACCGCGCCCATGATCTGGGCGTCGGCGAAGCGGTAGATGAAGCGCGGGTCGTCGTCGCCCAGGGTGATGCGAAAGCGGTAGCGATCCAGCGCCCTTACCCCTTGCACCGGGGTGTCGTAGTCGAACGGGCGGCGCTCCTTGAGCGCGCGCTCGCGCAGCTCGGACAGGCCCGGCAGCCGCGCCTGCTCGTACAGGTAGAGGTCGCCGGAGTTGTACTGCGGGTCGTAGAAGCGCTTGATGCTGTAGACGTAGTCCTCGGCCACCAGCTCGCGGCGCACGCCGCGGAAGGCGGGGTCGTCCTGGAAGAAGATGCCGGGCTGCAGCTGCACCGTGAAGCTGCGCCCGTCGGCCGAGACCTCGGGCATCGCAGCGGCGGTGTTGGGCAGCAGGGCCACCGGCCGCGCCAGGTAGTCGAAGCACAGCGGCGCTTCCAGGATGTGCTGGATCAGGGTGCCGGAGTAGAAGTCGCTGTTCGTCTGCGGCGGGTCGAAGGTCGATTCCGGCGCCGGAAACGCCACCCGCAGCACCTTCCTGGGCGCCGCGGCGTGCAGCAGGCCGCCCGGCCAGGCGGCGCCGGCAAGCTGCAGCAGGGTTCGACGTGGCAGTCTCATGGGGTCTCGATGTCGACCAGGTGCCACCAGTCCTGCCAGAACAGCGGGCGCCGGTAGCCGATCAGGCCAGGTTGCGCGAGGTCGGTGACGACGCGGTGCAGCAGGGTCTTGTAGGGCGCGTAGGCCAGGCCCAGGCGCTGCGCCTGGCGCATCAGCGCCAGTCTCTCGGCGCCGTCGGGCAGGCCTTCCATGCGCCGGTACAAGGCGTCGAAGGCAGGCAGCGCAAAGCGCGCCATGTTCTGGCCGCCGATCTCGGCGCCGTGGTAGCGCGCCAGCGAGGGCTGGCCGTCGGGGGAGGCGGCCGAACCGCCGACGCGCCAGATCTGGTACTGGCCGGTGCGCGCCGCCTTCAGGTTCTCCGGCCACTTGGCGCTGCGGTAGCGCAGCCGCAGGCCGACCGCGGCCAGGTTCTTCGCCCGCAGATCGTCCAGCGTGCGCGACTGGTTGTCGGGCTGGGTCAGCATCTCCAGCCGCAGCGGGCTGCCGTCCGGGCGCTCGCGCCAGCCGTCGCCGTCGCGGTCCAGCCAGCCGTAGAGGTCCAGCAGCGCCTTCGCGCGCGCCGGATCAAAGTCGCCCATCTCGCTCTTGAAGGCCGGGTCGTAGCCGCTGGTGTGCGGCAGCAGGCTGGACTGCGCCGGCACCGCCTGGCCGCGCCAGACCACCGCGATCTCGCGCGGCACGTCCAGCGCCAGCCCGATGGCGCGGCGCAGCGCCACCTGGGCCGGCGCCAGCCCGCCGACCACCGGGTCCTGCATGTTGAAGACGACGAAGAAGACGTCCGGCCGCACCAGCGACCAGCCCTGCACGCCCTTGCGCGCGAGGTGTGGCGCGACGCGACCGCCCGGCATCGCGAGCTCGATGAAGGGGGCCGGCATCTGCTCGATGAGGTCGTGCTGGCCCTGCAGAAAGCTCAGCCAGCGCGGTTGCTCCTCCTCGATGATGCTGATCTCCACCCGGTCCACCAGCGGCACGCGGCGCCCGGCCAGGCGCGCAGCGATGGCCTGGCCCTCGGCGTCGTCGGGGGCGGGGTCGGCGTCGTAGAAGCGCTCGCGGTAACCGGGGTTGCGCTCCAGCACGATGAGCGAGCTGCGCCGCCACTGCACGAGCCGGAACGGGCCGGTGCCCACCGGGTGGGCGGCGATGTCGGCGCCGTAGCGCTCGACGACCTCGCGCGCGACGGCGCCGAACAGGTCGCCGGTGGCCAGCGTGTGCAAGAAGCGCGGGCGCGGTTCGGTGAGCCGAAAGCGCAGCGTGTAGCGGTCCAGCGCCTGCAGGCCGGCGATCGGGCGCTCGTAGTCGAACGCCTGCCCTGCCTGCAGTGCCAGCTCGCGCAGCGCCGCCAGTCCCTCTATCCCCTGCTGCGCCAGGGTGGTCCAGGCCGGGCTCTTGCTGGCCGGATCGGCGAAGCGCTTGAAGCTGTAGACGAAGTCCTGCGCCACCAGCTCGCGCCGCCGGCCGCCGAAGGCCGGGTCCTCGGCGAAGAAGATGCCGGGGCGCAGTCGCACCGTCCAGACGCGATGGTCGGCGCTGATTTCCGGCATGGCGGTGGCGGTCAGCGGCTCGATCTTCGCCGGCCGCGCCAGGTGGTCGTAGCCGTACAGGCCCTCGAAGATGTGCGGGGTGACGGTGCGCGAGTAGATGTCGATCAGCTGCGCGGGGTCGAAGCCGGTCTCGGCGACGCGAAAGGCGTAGCGCAGCACCTTCGGGGGCCGGGCCGGCGCCGTGGCGGGCGTCGCGGATGGCAGCGTGGACGGCGCTGCGGATGGCGCCGTGGATGGCACCGTGGATGGCGCCGTGGAAGACGCCCTGCTGGCACCTGCCGGCGCCAGCTGGGCGGCCGCCGCAGCCGCGAGCGCTCGAATCAGCAGCCTGGGCATGCGCTTGCCGGCCGTCTAGCGCGCCGCCTGCATCCCCGCGTCCAGGTCCACCATGTGCCACCACTCGCTCCAGAACGGCGGCCGCCGGTAGCCGATCAGCCAGGGGTACCAGAGATCGGTGCTGATGCGGTGCACGGTGGGCTTGTAGGGCAGGTAGGCGGCGCCTATCTTCTTGGCCTGCAGGAACAAGGCCTCGCGCTCGGGGCCGTCGGGCAGTTGCGACAGGCGGTCGAACAAGGCGTCGAACTCGGGCCGCTTGAAGCGCGCCAGGTTCTGGCCGCCCGCCTGCGGGCCGTGCAGCCTGAACAGCGCACTCTGGCCGTCGTTGCCGGCCGCCGACGAACCCAGGGCCCAGATCTGCAGCTTGCCGGCACGCGCCTTCTTCAGCTGCTCGGGCCACTGCGCGGTCTCGAACTCGACCTTCAGCCCCACCGCCTGCAGGTTCTTGCGGAACAGCTCGTCGAACTGGCGGTAGAGCTGCTCGGGCTGGGTCGCCTTCTTCAGCCGCAGCGGCTTGCCGTCCGGCAGCTCGCGCCAGCCGTCGCCGTCGCGGTCCAGGTAGCCGTAGAGGTCGAGCAAGGCGTTCGCGCGCGCCGGATCAAAGTCGCCCGACTCGCTCTTGAACTCGGGGTCGTAGCCGGTGGTGAAGGGAACGATGTTGGACTGCGCCGGGATCGCCTGCCCGCGGCGCACGATGCGGATCTCGCGCTCGGTGTCCATCGCCAGCCCGATCGCGCGCCGCAGCGCCACCTTCTCGGGCGTGTAGCCGCCGACCACCGGGTCCTCCATGTTGAAGTAGGTGATCGCGATGTCGGGGTTGACGGTCTGGCGGCCCTGGATGCCGCGCCGCGCGAGGTTGGGCGCCACCGTGCCGCCCGGCATCGCCTGGCTGACGAAGTTGCCCGGCACCGCGCCGACCTTGGACACCAGGGCGTCGAGCTCGCCGTTGAGAAAGCTCAGCCACAGCGGCTGGTCTTCCTCGATCACCGAGATCTGCACCTCGTCGACGATGGGCAGGCGCTTGCCGCGCAGCGCGGCGGCGATCGCCTGGCCCTCGGCGTCGTCGGGCGCGGGGTCGGCGTCGTAGAAGCGCTCGCGGTAGCCGGGGTTGCGTTCGAGCACGATCTGCGAGCTGCGGCGCCAGCGCTTGAGGCGAAACGGCCCGGTGCCCACCGGGTGTTCGCCGATCTTCTCGCCGTAGTGCTCGACCACCTCGCGCGCCACCGCCCCCAGGATGTCGGACGCCGCCAGGGCATTGAGAAATCGCGGGTTGGGGTCGTCGAGGCGGAACTGCAGGGTGTAGCGGTCCAGCGTGCGCAGGCCGGCGGGCTCGCGCTCGTAGTCGAACGGCGTCTTCGCGTCCAGGTGCTGCTGGCGCTTGGCCGCCAGGCCGGCGATCTTCAGGCTCGCGATGTAGGTCCAGAGCTCGGCGCGGTTGGCGGGGTCGGCGGCGCGCAGGAAGGAGTAGACGTAGTCGCGCGCGGTCAGCTCGCGCCGCACGCCCTGGAAGGCGGAGTCGTCGGCGAAGAAGATGCCGGGGCGCACGCGCACGGTCCAGACCCGGAAGTCGGGCGAGACCTCGGGCAGGGCGGCGGCGGTCAGGGGCTCGATCTTCGCCGGCCGCGCCAGGTGGTCGTACTGGTACAGGGCCTCGAAGATGTGCGGCGTGATGGTGCGCGAATACAGGTCCGAGATCTGCACCGGGTCGAAGCTGGTCTCGGCGGTGTTGAAGGCCAGCCTGAGCACCTTGGCGGGGGCCGTGGGCTGCGCGCTGGCGGCGGGCTGCGCCCCCAGCGCCGCCAGCGCCGGCAGCACCAGCACCGCGCCCCGCAGCGTGTCGGCCAGGCGGCGCGTCACGGCGTGGCCTCGCGCCGCACGTCCACCAGGTGCCACCACTCGTTCCAGAACAGCGGCCGGCGGTAGCCGATCAGGTGCGCGTAGGCCAGGGTGTTGGCGTAGCGGTGCAGCATCGACTTGTAGGGCATGAGGGCGGTGCCGATCAGCTTGGCACGCAGGAACAGCGCGTCGCGCTCGGCGCCGTCCGGCATGGCCGCCACCTGCTCGTAGATGCGGTCGATCTCGGGGTTGCGAAAGCGCGCGAAGTTCTGGCCGGTGCCGATCTGCTGGCTGTAGTAGGACTGCAAGGTGTCCAGCCCGTCCGGGCTCGCCGCCGAGCCGCCGAGCATCCACATCTGCAGCTTGCCGGCGTAGGCGGCCTTGAGCTGCTCCGACCACTGGCCGGTGAAGTGGGTGAGGCGGATGCCGACGGCGTTGAAGTCCTTCTGCATCGCCTCGTCGAACTGGCGGCTGAACTGGTCGGGCTGGGTCGCCACCTCCAGCGTCAGCGCGCTGCCGTCGGGGCGCTCGCGAAAGCCGTCGCCGTCGCGGTCCAGCCAGCCGTAGAGGTCCAGCAGCGCCTTCGCGCGCGCCGGATCAAAGTCGCCCATCTCGCTCTTGAAGGCCGGGTCGTAGCCGCTGGTGTGGGGGATGAACAGCGACTGCGCGGGGATGCCCTGGCCGCGGTACAGGCGGTTGATGAGCTTGGGCACGTCCATCGCCAGCGACATCGCGCGCCGCAGCGCCACCTGGGCCGGCGTGTAGCCGCCGACCACCGGGTCGTCCATGTTGAAGTAGAGGTAGACGCCGTCGGCGTTCAGCGAGCGGTAGTGGCGGATGCCCTTCTTCGCCAGGTTGGGCGCGAGCCGGTTGTTCGGGATCGCCTGCGGGATCGCCACCGAGGGGATGCCCGAGATGTCCAGGCTGCCGTTCAGAAAGCTCAGCCAGCGCGGCTGCTCCTCGGAGATGATGCTCACCTCCACGCGGTCGACGATGGGCAGGCGCAGGCCCTGCATCTGCTTCAGGATGGCCTGCCCCTCGGCGTCGTCGGTGGCAGGGTGGGCGTCGTAGTGGCGCTCGCGGTAGTCGGGATTGCGCTCCAGCACGATCAGCGAGCCGCGCCGCCACTGCGCGAGCCGGAACGGCCCGGTGCCCACCGGGTGGGCGATGATGTCGTCGCCGTAGTGTTCGACCACCTCGCGCGCGACGGCGCCGAACACGTCGCCGCCGGCCAGCAGCTGCAGCAGGCGCGGGCGCGGCGCCTCCAGCGTGATCTGCAGCGTGTAGCGGTCGGTGGCGCGCAGGCCGGGGATCTCGCGCTCGTAGTCGAACGCGGTCTTCGCCGCCACCGCCTCGTCGCGCAGCGCGTTCAGGCCGACGACGCCGATGTCCTGCAGCACCGATCCGATCGGGCTCTTGTTGGCCGGATCCATGATGCGCTTGAGGCTGTAGACGTAGTCCGCGGCGACCAGCTCGCGCCTGCGACCCTGGAAAGCCGGGTCGTCGGCGAAGAAGATGCCAGGCTGGATGCGTATCGTCCACTGGCGGAAGTCGGCCGAGACCTCGGGCATGCCGGCGGCGGTGAGCGGCTTGATCAGGAAGGGGCGCGCGAGGTGGTCGTACTCGTACAGGCCCTCGAAGATGTGCGGCGTGACGGTGCGCGAGTACAGGTCCGAGATCTTCGCCGGGTCCAGCCCGGTGATCGCCTGGTTGAAGGCCACGCGCAGCACCTTGGGCGGGGTGGCGGCGACGGCTGCTGCGGCGCCCAGCGTGGCGGCACTGGCCAGGGCGGCGGTGATGGCCAGGCGAGCGGCCAGGCGAACGGCCAGATGGGCGGCCAGATGAGCGCCAAATCTCGATGGAGGAGTCTTCATGGCTGCGGCCCGGGCTCGACGTCGATGTAGCGGAAGAAGTCGCGCAGAAAGGGGTGGCGGCGGTAGCCGGTCACCGGCGCGTGCATGAGGTCGGTCGCGACCCGGTGGGCGCTGACCTTGTAGGGCATGTAGGCCACCGACAGGCGCTTCATGCGCTCGATGATCGCCTCGCGCTCGGCGCCGTCGGGCAGCACGTTCTGGCGCAGGTACAAGGCGTTGAACTCCGGCAGGTCGAAGCGCGCGTGGTTGGCCTGACCCTTGTTCGGCCCGTACAGCAGGTCCAGGTAGTAGCTGCCGTCGGGGCTGACGCCGCCCCAGGCCACGCCCCACATCATCAGCTTGCCGGCGCGGCTGGCCTTGAGCTGCTCCGGCCACTTGGCGATCAGGAAGTCGATCCTCACCCTGACCGCGCCGGCCGCCTTGCGCCACAGCTCCTGCTGCTTGCGCGACTGCTGGTCGGGCTGGCTGGAGTACTGCAGGCGCAGCGGGCTGCCGTCGGGGCGCTCGCGCCAGCCGTCGCCGTCGCGGTCGACGAAGCCGTACATGTCCAGCAGCGCGTTGGCGCGAGCCGTGCTGTGCTCGCTCATCTCGCTCTTGAACGCCGGGTCGTAGCCCGACAGCAGGGGCGGGATGATGGACTGCGCCGGGATCGCCTGCCCCAGGCGCACGCGCTCGATCTCGGCGTTCACGTCGTAGGCCAGCGCGAGCGCGCGCCGCAGCGCCACCTGGGCCGGCGCGTAGCCGCCGACCACCGGGTTCTCCATCGCGAAATAGGTGAAGGCCGAATCCACCAGCGGCGTGCGCGCCATGCGTATGCCCTGCTTGACCAGGTTGGGCGCGAGCCGGTTGTGCGGGATGGCGTTCGGCGCGAACTCGTTGGGCAGGCGGTCCAGCAGGTCGTGCTCGCCGTTCAGGAAGGCCAGCCAGCGCGGCTGCTGCTCCTCGATGATGCTGATCTCCACCCGGTCCAGCAGCGGCAGCCGGCGCCCGGCGAGCCGGGCCGCCATCGCCACCGCCTCGGTGTCGGCCGCCGGCGGCTGCTCGGCGTAGCGCTCCTCGCGGTAGCCGGGGTTGCGCTCGAGCACGATCCTGGAGCTGCGGCGCCAGCTCGCGAGCCGGAACGGGCCGGTGCCCACCGGGTGCGCCATGATGGCGTCGCCGTACTTCTCGACCACCTCGCGCGCCACCGCGCCCATCACCGCGCCGTCGGTGAAGAGGTAGTAAAAGCGCGGCGCCGGCGCCTTGATGCGGACCTCGAAGGTGTAGCGGTCGAGCAGCGTCAGGCCCTCGACCGGTGCCTCGTAGTCGAAGGGCTTGCCCTGCGCGATCAGGCGCTGGCGCAGCTCCGACAGGCCCAGGATGCCTGCGTTCTCGAGCTGGAACAGGTTCGGGCTCTTGAACTTCGGGTCGTAGTGGCGCTTGATCGAGTAGACGTAGTCGGCGGCGGTCAGCTCGCGCCGCTGGCCGCCGAAGGCGGGGTCGTCCTGGAAGAAGATGCCGGGCCGGATCTGGAACCGAAAGCGCGTGCTGTCCTCGCTGATCTCGGGCAGCGCGAGCGCGGTGTTGGGCACCGCCTGCGCCGGGCGCGCCAGGTAGGCGTAGGACAGCGGCGCGTCGAAGATGGCGGCTGCCACCGTGCGCGAATACAGGTCCGAGATCTGCGCCGGGTCGAAGCCGGTTTCGGCCACCGGGAAGGCGTAGCGCAGCACGTGCGGCGCGCTCGCCGCCGCTGGCTGTGCCGACCCGTTGCCCCAGGCCAGCGCCAGGCTCGTGGCCAGCGCCAGCACGACGGAAGGCTTCATGGATGAGAAAGGGTGCGACGAAGGCGCGAGTCTAGCCGCGCCTGCCGGCGCCACCGCCGCGGGACAACCCCGCGCCCGGGCTCGGCACAAGCCCCGAGCCGGGCGCGCGGGCCGCCCCCGTACACTCGCGCCTTCCCAAACCCGGGAGTGACCGACCTCATGGCCGCCTACCTTCTGCGGCGCTTGTGGCAAATGGTGCCGACCATCCTCGGCGTCGTGCTGCTGGTGTTCTTTCTCTTCAAGTACTTCGGCGGCGACCCGGCCGAGATCCTCGGCGGCCTGAACGCCACCCCCGAGCAGATCGCCGCCATCCGCCAGCAGCTCGGCCTGGACGAGCCGGTGTGGTACCAGCTCTGGATCTACCTCAAGAGCGTCGTCACCTTCGACTGGGGCAAGAGCTGGGCCACCAACGAGGCGGTGAGCAACCTGTTCGCCACCCGGCTGCCGGCCACGCTGACGGTGATGCTGCCCATCCTGGTGCTGGAGGCGCTGGTGGCGCTGCCGATCGCGATGTGGGTGGCCTACCGGCGCGGCTCGCTGGCCGACCGCACCATCATGGTCATCAGCACGGTGGCGCTGTCGATCAGCTTCCTGGTCTACGTCATCGTCGGCCAGTACCTGTTCGGCTTCCAGCTCGGCTGGTTCCCGGTCCAGGGCTGGAGCGACAGCACCTGGACCAACCTCCTCACCTACGCGCCGCTGCCGGTGCTGCTGGCGGTGGCGGTGAGCCTGGCGCCCTACACCCGGCTGTACCGCACCTTCTTCCTCGACGAGATGGGCCACGACTACGTGCGCACCGCGCGCGCCAAGGGCATGACCGAGAACACGATCATGTTCAAGCACGTGCTGCGCAACGCCATGATCCCCATCCTCACCAACGTCGGGCTGGCGCTGCCCGGGGTCTTCGTCGGCTCCTTCCTGATCGAGGTCTTCTTCTCCATCCCCGGCCTCGGGCGTGAGGTGCTGCTGGCGGTGAACCGCAGCGACTACCCGGTGATCCAGGCGATCGCGGTCTACCTGGCGGCGCTGACCATGCTCATCAACCTGGCGGTGGACCTCGCGTTCAAGCTCGTCGACCCGCGGGTGCAACTCAAATGAGCGCGGTCATGAACCCTGCCGCCGCCGCGGCCGAGGAGCGCTCCGAAGGGGTCTGGCACGCCGCCTGGCGGCGCTTCCGGACCGACCGCGTGGGCCTGGTGTGCGCGCTCGTCGTGATCGCCTTCCTGCTCCTCATCCTGTGCTCCTGGCTCGGCCTGGTGGCGCGCAACTGGCAGGCCGAGGTCGGGGTGGCGAACGCGCCGCCCACCTTCCTCGGCCCGCGCCCGCCGGAGGCGATAGGCAGCATCGAGCTGCCCAAGGGGCCGAACGTCGACCTCTCCGACGTCGACCCGCTGGCGCCGCGCTACCAGGAGTGGGACGCCGCTGCCGCCAAGTACAAGACCACCGAGACGCCGAAGGCGCAGACCCTGGCGCTGGGCGGCGACCGGCTCGGCCGCGACGTGCTGGACAAGGCGATCAAGGGCACCGAGATCTCGGTCTTCGTCGGCGTGCTGGCTGCACTGCTGGCCACCACCATAGGCACCGTGCTGGGCGCCTTCAGCGGCTTCTTCGGCCGCCGCGTCGGCGACCTGCTGGAGTGGCTGTACAACGTCTTCGAGTCCATCCCCGGCATCCTGCTGATCTTCGCCTTCGCGGCGGTGTTCGGGCGCGGCATCCTGACCGTGGTCCTCATCCTCGGGCTCACCGGCTGGACCGGGCTGTACCGCCAGGTGCGTTCGGAGTTCATCAAGCACGGCGCGCGCGAATACGTGCGTTCGGCGGAGGCGATAGGCGCTTCGAGCTGGAGCCGCATGTTCAAGCACATCCTGCCCAACGTCAGCCACGTCATCCTGGTGCGCATGAGCTTGCTGGTGGTGGGCTTCATCAAGGCCGAGGTCATCCTGTCCTACCTCGGCCTGGGGGTGGGGGTGGAGGACGTGTCCTGGGGCACCATGCTCGCGGAGGCGCAGAGCGAACTCATCCTCGGCTACTGGTGGCAGCTGGCGGCGGCCACCTTGTTCATGGCGGTCTTCGTGACCGCGTTCTCGCTGCTCGCCGACGCGGTGCGCGACGCCCTCGACCCCAAGCTGCGCGGGCTGGAATGATGAATATGTACCCCCACGCTCACCTCCGTTCGCTGCCCCCCGAGGGGGCGGCGGTCTCCTTTGGGGCGGCCCGGCAGGAGACCGCGGCGTACCCCCACGCTCACCTCCGTTCGCTGCCCCCCGAGGGGGCGGCGGTCTCCCTTGGGACGGCCCGGCAGGAGACGGACTGTGGCCCCCGAGCTCGCGTCTGCTCGCTGCCCCCCGAGGGGGCGGCGGTCTCCCTTGGGGCGGCCCGGCAGGAGACCGCATGCTGCTGAGCATCCAGAACCTTGAGGTCGCGTTCCGCATGGGCCGGGTGGACGGCGAGCTGCAGCGCGCGCAGGCGGTCAAGGGGGTGTCCTTCGACGTCGCCGAGAACGCCATCGTCGCCCTGGTGGGTGAGTCCGGGTCGGGCAAGAGCGTCACCGCGATGTCCATCCTCAACCTGCTGCCGGACAACGCCGAGCGCAGCGGGCGCATCCTGTGGCAGGGCCAGGACCTGCTGCAGACGCCGCTGGCGCGGCTGCAGGCGCTGCGCGGGCGCGAGATCGCCTGCGTCTTCCAGGACCCGATGCAGAGCCTGAACCCGGTGTTCACGGTCGGCGCGCAGATCGTCGAGCCGCTGGTCAAGCACCTGGGGCTCAGCCGCAAGCAGGCGCTGGTGCGTGCCGAGGAGCTGCTGGTCGAGGTCGGCATGCCCGAGCCCAGGCGCCGGCTGCGCGCCTACCCGCACGAGATGTCGGGCGGCCAGCAGCAGCGCGTGATGATCGCCATGGCGCTGGCCTGCGAGCCCAAGCTGCTGATCGCCGACGAGCCGACGACGGCGCTGGACGTGACCATCCAGCGCCAGATCCTGGAGCTGGTGGGCAAGCTGCGCGAGCGGCACCGCATGAGCGTGCTCTTCATCAGCCACGACCTCGGCGTGGTGGGCGAGATCGCCGACCACGTGGTCGTGATGCGCCAGGGCACGGTGCGCGAGCAGGGGCCGGTCGGGCAGATCTTCAGCGCGCCGCAGGACGGCTACACCAAGGCGCTGCTCGCCTGCCGCCCCAGCCTGAGCGAGAACCCGGCGCGGCTGATGGTGATCGACGACCACATCGCCGGCCGCGCCGCCGCCGCCCGCGCCAAGCCCAAGGACCCCGAGGCGCCGGTGGTGCTGGAGGTGCGCTCGCTGGCCAAGAGCTTCTTCATCAAGCAGGGCCTGTTCGGCCAGCGCGAGTTCAAGGCCGTGCAGGACGTGAACTTCAAGCTGCGCCGCGGCCACACCCTGGGCGTGGTGGGCGAATCGGGATCCGGCAAGACGACCATGGGCCTGTCGCTGCTGCGCCTGCACGAGCCCAGCGCGGGCGAGGTGATCTTCGAGGGCCGCGATCTGCTGAAGATGGCCCCCGCCGAGCGCCAGGCGATGCGCAAGCGCATCCAGGTTGTGTTCCAGAACCCCTACGCCAGCCTGAACCCGCGCTTCACCATCGGCCAGACCCTGGTCGAGCCGATGGAGATCCACCGCATCGGCGCCAGCACCGCCGAGCGCGAGCAGCGCGCGCGCGCACTGCTGGACAAGGTGGGCCTCACCGGCCGCGCCTTCGGCAAGTACCCGCACGAGTTTTCCGGCGGCCAGCGCCAGCGCATCGCGATCGCGCGCTGCCTGACGCTCAACCCCGACGTGCTGGTGCTCGACGAGGCGGTGAGCGCGCTCGACGTCTCGGTGCAGGCGCAGGTGCTCAACCTGCTGCGCGACCTGCAGGACGAGTTCGGGCTCGCCTACGTCTTCATCAGCCACGACCTGGCGGTGGTGCGCTTCATCAGCGACGAGGTGCTGGTGATGAAAGACGGCTGCGTCGTCGAGCAGGCCAGCGCGCAGCAGATCCTGGCCGCCCCGCGCGAGGACTACACGCGCCGGCTGCTGGCCGCCATCCCGCGCGGCTGGCAGGCGGCGGCGGCGGGCTGAAGCGGCGCCGTCCGGCGCCTGGCCGGGCGGCGTCGGTCCACCCGCCGACCCCGCTCAGGCGCGGCGCACCCGCAGCCCGTACTCGCCCATCCCGCGCTCGCGGTTGTAGTGGCGCAGCTGCAGCCAGTAGCGGCCCGGCGCCAGATCGGCGGCGATGCGGGCGTTGAAGCCGTAGCCCGAGTCGTCGTCCTCGGCGACCAGCCGCGTCGGCTGCTCGGGGCCGAACAGCTTCATCACCACGTCGGTCGGGCCGCGGGTGTCCATCAGGTGACGACCCGGGGCCGCGACCGTGAAGCAAAACAGGTCCTCCTCGCCGAACTGGCCGATCGCCGCCGCGGTGCGGGTGCGCGCGCCCACCACCAGCTCGGTGGCGGCGTCCAGCGTCGGCCGCGACTTCGGGTACATGCCGGCACCGGCGACGAAGGATTTGTCGAGCGCCGACAGCAGCTCGTTGGCGTGGGTGCCGATGCCGTTCGTCGTCCACTCGGCGGGGAAGAAGTACAGCATGATCGAGTCGGGGTCGAAGCGCGTGCCCTTGATCTGGTCGGCGCCGTAGCGCTGCAGCACGTTGTGGCGCGTCGTCTCCGCGTCCCAGAAGTTGGGGCTGCCGGCGAGCGCGCGCAGCACCACCTCCTCGTTCCACTGGATGCCGCCGGCCGGGTTCTGGTGCTCGTGCGCGAGGCCGATCGCATGCCCCCATTCGTGCGCCGCGGTGCCGCCGTCCAGAAAGCCGAGGTTCATGGTCGGCTGGTCGGCAGGGATGCTGCGGCAGTCGGTGCCGACGTAGGACCAGGCGCCGTCGTTGGGGTCGAAGGCAATCCGGATCTCGGCCCCCGGCGCGTCGTCGAACACGATGGACAGGTTGCACACTGCGGTCCACCAGCCGGCCTGCTCCACCGCCTTCGCGCGCTCGGCGGCGCTGCCGCCGATGAATCGCACGTGCAGGCTGCTGCCGTTCATCCAGGTCTTGCCGATCGGCGAGATCGCGCGCGTGCGTCCGCCGCGCCCGGGCTGGCTGGCCCGCGGACGAAACAGCTCGCGCGGCAGGATGCGGTCGAAGCAGACGTGCGGCGTGGCGCCGCGGCGAACCGGGTTGGAGCGTGTGGAACGTGTGGGCATGCGGACCTCCTGGCCATGCGCGGCCGCGTGCTGCGGCCGCGCGCAGCATGCGACGGCGGCGGCCGCCGTGCCAGCTGCAAACTGGGGAGCGAGGCAGGCCCACAATCCGCGCCTGTGATGAAGTCTGACCACCGCGGCGCGCTGTGCGCCCTCGCCATCGCCGCCGCAACGCCCGGCATGTCCTTGGCCCAGACGGCGGCCGCGCCTGCTGCGTCGGCCGCCTCGGCGCCCGTGCAGCGCATCGAGATCACCGGCGGGCGCGACGCCAGCGACGAGCAGCGCCGGCGCGCCACCGCGGCCAAGATCGTCATCGGCCGCGAGGAGATCGAGCAGTACGGCGACGCCAGCATCGGCGAGACCCTGCGCCGGCTGCCGGGCGTGACCGCCTCCGGCGGCCCCGGGCGCGGCGGCGCGCCGCGGCTGCGCGGGCTGGGCGGTGGCTACACCCAGCTGCTGATCGACGGCGAGCCCATCCCGCGCGGCTTCTCGCTCGAATCGCTGACCCCGGACGAGGTGGAGCGCATCGAGATCCTGCGCGCGCCGACCGCCGAGACCGGCGCGCGCGCGATCGCCGGCACCATCAACATCGTGCTGCGCGAAGGCTGGCGCCGGCGCCTGAACGACCTGCGCCTGGGCGTGGGGGTCGAGCGCGGCCGGCTCTCGCCCAACCTGCACTGGAGCTGGAACGACAACTTCGACGCGCTGAGCGCCAACCTCAACGCCGGCAGCCATCTGCGGCGCAGCGAAGACGCGAGCCGGGTCGAATCCGACTGCAGCGGCGGCGACGAACCCGGCCGCTGGACCGAGCAGCGCCTGTCGAGCAGCACGCGCCGCGGCCTGAGCGCGAACGCGCGGCTGCAGTGGCGGCTCGGTGAAGGCGGCGACATGCTGCTGCTGGCGCCGGGGCTGTTCTTCGGCGAGTCGCGTGCCAGCAGCCTTGCGCAGCGCCAGACCCTGGCCGGTGCGGCGAGCTACGACGCCGCCAGCGACGAGTCCGAAGGACGCTTCACCAGCCTGCGCCTGAACGGCCAGTGGCGCCAGCGCCTGGGCCCGGGCCGGCTCGAGTCCAGCCTCAGCGGCGGCCTGTGGCGCAGCGAGTCGAGCAGCGCGCGCGAGGAGTCGGCCGCCGGCGTGCTGCTGCGCCGCCAGGACGACCGCAGCGACACGCGCGAGCACTCGCTGCGCCTGAATGGCAAGTACAGCCTGCTGCTGGGTGGCGACGACGCCGGCCGCGGCGAGCACAGCGGGGTGGCCGGCTACGAGCTGGAGACGGCGCGGCGCAGCGAATCGCGCCGCCTGTGGGAGGACGGCGAGCTGCAGCTCGGCGACTTCGGCGACAGCCTGCGCGCCGAGGTCCAGCGCCTGGCGCTGTACGCGCAGGACGAGTGGGCGCCGACGCCGCAATGGGCGCTGCACTTCGGGCTGCGCTGGGAAGGCATACGCACGGTCGGCGACGCGGGCGATGTCGCCGATGCGGCCGGCGCACGCCGCGGCCCCCACCTGGACCGTGTGCTCACCCCGCTCGCGCACGCGGTGTGGAAGCCCGACCCCGCCAGCCGCAGCCAGCTGCGCATCAGCCTCACGCGAAGCTGGCGTGCGCCCGGCCTGTCCAGCCTGATCGCACGCCCGCGCCCCGACGAGCGCTACCCGCTGGACGGCCCCAACAATCCCAGCGCGCCGGACCGCGCCGGCAACCCGGATCTGCGCCCGGAGCTTGCGACCGGCATAGACCTCGCCTGGGAGCACTACCCGGCCGGCGGCGGCGTGCTCAGCGCCAGCGTCTTCCAGCGCCGCATCCGCGACCTCATGCGCAGCGTCGTCGCGCTCGAGGACGTGCCCTGGAGCCCAGTGCCGCGCTGGGTCGCGCGCACGCGCAACGTCGGTGACGCCAGCGCCCAAGGCCTGGAGCTGGAGGCCAAGGGCCGGCTTGACGGCTGGTGGGAGGGCGCGCCGCGCACCGAGCTGCGCGCCAACCTCTCGCTGTGGCATTCGCGCGTGGACGGCGTTCCCGGCCCCGACAACCGGCTCGAGCAGCAGGCCGACGGGGCGCTCAACTTCGGCCTCGACCACGCCTGGCGCGGCACCCCGCTGAAGACCGGCGCCAACCTGAACTGGGTGCCCGGCTACCGCACGCGCAGCAGCGCGACCCAGATCGTCGAGGTCGGCGCGCGCCGCGTGCTCGACCTCTACGCGCTGTGGACGGTGGAGCCCGGGGTTGCGCTGCGCCTGTCGGCCGGCAACGCCCTGCCGCGCGACAGCGAGGAACTGAGCCTGTACGACGACGGCAGCCAGCGCGCGGCGCTGCGCACGGTCTCGCCCTCGGCCATCGCCTGGCGGCTGCAGTTCGAGCTGCGCCTGTAGTGGCGCGGCCGGCCTGATCGGTCCGCGCGCCTGCTGCGGCTGCTGCGGCCCGCTCAGACCTCGGGCACCCGGCCGCGGCCGGCCTTGATCCTGGCCTGCGCCGCCTTCGCCTGCAGCCGGCGCTGGCGTGAGGCCCAGGTCGGCGCGGTCGGCCGGCGTGGCGCCGGCACATGGCTGGCGGCGTCGACCAGCGCCTGCAGCCGGACCAGTGCCGCGGCCCGGTTCAGCGGCAGGCTGCGATGGTCCTGCGCCTTGATCACGACCACGCCCGCGGCGTTGATGCGCTGGTCGGGCAGGGCGAGCAGGCGAGCCTTGACGACCTCCGGCAGCGAGGAGGCGTGGATGTCGAAGCGCAGGTGGACCGCGTTGGCCACCTTGTTCACGTTCTGACCGCCCGCGCCCTGGGCGCGCACGGCGTCGAACTCGACCTCGCGCGGGTCGATGTGCGGGCGCGCCGGCCTGGCCTTCATCACGCGATTGTGGTCCCGGCCCCTGCAAACGCGGGCTTGCGCCGCGACCGTGAGCTGCCACATTGGAGTCCTCACTGCGGGAGGCCAAGATGTTCGAGTGCAAGACCCTGTTCGCCGCCATCGCGGCAGTCACTTGCTTGGGTGCTGCGCAGGCCAGCACCGTCGTCGCCAGCCACGTCATGAACCCTGCCAGCGTCGCGCCCTGCTGCTTCGTCAGCGAGACGCTGGCGACGCCGTTCACGCTGCAGGTGGGCGACACCCTGGACCAGACCGTCACTTTCACGGGCGACGCGCTGGTCAGCATCAACCACGAGGATGCGATCTGGTTCCTGAACCTCACCGGTCCGTCGCAGACGATGCAGGTGTCGGGGACGATCGAGTTCCTGAACCCGAGCGCGAACCTGATGACGGGCCCGATCGCGCTCCCGACGCAGACGAACTCGTTCATCCACGTCGGCTTCTACGTGCCCGAAAGCGCCTACAGGCTGGGCGCGGGAGCGATCAGCTTCTCCGGCGTGCGGCAGATCCTCACCATAGACTCCAGCGACAGCCTGGAGCCGCGCACCTACGACCAGGTCGTGCTGAACTACTTCACCTCAGCGGTGCCGGAGCCGACGAGCTGGGCGCTGATGCTGGGCGGTCTGGGCCTCGTGGGCTGGGCCGGGCGGCGGCGGTCCGCCGCCTGAACGCACGCCGTTCCCCGTTCGCCGATCGCGATCGGCCTCAGCCGGTGAGCAGCTCCGCCAGCGTGCGCGCTACCACCTGGGTCGCGCGCCGCAGGTCTTCCAGCCGCAGGTGCTCGTCGGCGCGCTTGGCGTTGCTCTCGCGCACGCTGCGTGGGCCGGCGCCGTAGATCGCGGCCGGGATGCCCAGCGCGCCGAACAGTCTCACGTCGGTGTACAGCGGCGTGCCGCGCGCCGGGATGGGTTCGCCGAACACCGTCTGGCCGTGGCGCTGCAGCGTCTGCACCAGCCGCGCGTTGCCGGCGTCGGGCTGCCAGGCCTGCGCCAGCAACAGGCGGCGGCACTCGATGCGGATGCCCGGGCAGGCCGCTGCCGCCGCGCCGATGGTGCGCCGGATCTCGGCTTCCACCGCCGCCGGGTCTTCCTCCGGGATCATGCGCCGGTCGAGCTTGAACACCACGCGCCCGGGGACGACGTTGGTGTTCGTGCCGCCCTCGATGCGGCCGACATTGAGGTAGGGATGGGTGATGCCCGGTACCTGCGAGACGACGCCGCGGTAGCCCTCGTTGAGCGCGTACAGCGCGTTCAGGATGGCGACCGCGGCCTGCAGGGCGTCGACCCCGGTGTCGGGGATGGCGGCGTGCGCCATCGTGCCGTGCACCGTGACCTCCATCTGCAGGCAGCCGTTGTGCGCGGTGACGACCTCGTAACTGAAGCCGGCAGCGATCAGCAGGTCGGGCCGCGTCAGCCCCTGCGCCAGCAGCCAGCCCGGTCCGAGTTCGCCGCCGAATTCCTCGTCGTAGGTGAACAGCAGCTCGACGCCGCCGCGCAGCGCCAGTCCCTGCGCGGCGGCAGCGGTCTCCAGCGCGCGCAGGGCGAAGGTGTAGGTCGCGAAGTCGCTCTTGCTCACCGCCGCCGCGCGGCCGTACAGGCGGCCGTCGACGATCTCGGCGCCGTAGGGGTCGTGCGTCCAGCCCTCGCCCGGCGGCACCACGTCGCCGTGCGCGTTGAGCGCGATCACCGGGCCGCCCTCGGCATAGCGACGGCGTACGACGAGGTTGGTGATGCTCTGCATGCCGGCGGCCTGCACCTGCGGCGTCGGCACCGGGTGGCGCTCGGCCGCCAGGCCCAGTGCCGCCAGCAGCTCGGCGCAGCGCTCGGCGTGCGGCGCGTTGTCGCCCGGCGGGGTGTCGGTGGGCACGCGCACCAGGGCCTGCAGGAACTGCAGCTCGGCGTCGAAGGAGGCGTCGACACAGGCGTCGATGGCGGCGTACAGGTCGGGGTTCACAAGGCCTCGCACAGGTGCAGGAATGCCTGGACGCACAGATACGCGTCTTCGGCGGTGATGGTTTCGAGCGGGTTGTGGCTGATGCCGGCGTTGCCGCCGCGCACGAACAGCATGGACTGCGGCATGACGTGGTGCAGCATCATGGCGTCGTGGCCGGCGCCGCTGGGCATGCGGTGCAGCGGCAGCCCCAGCGCCTGCACGGCGGCGGCCCAGCGCGCGCTCCAGGCCGGGTCGCAGGGCGCGGCGGCGGCACGCATGGTTTCCTCGATCTGCAGCGCCACGCCGCGCCGCTGCGCGATCTCCTGCGCCTGCGCCAGCAGCTCGGCCGCGCCCTCGTCGCGCAGCGCGTCGCTGGGCGCACGCAGGTCCAGGCTGAAGCGGCAGCGGCCGGGAACGACGTTCACCGAGCCGGCCGGCACCTCCAGCATCCCGACCGTGGCCACCATGGGCGGGTGGCGCGCGGCGCAGGCCTCGGCCGCCAGCACCAGCTCGGCGGCGGCGGCGGCGGCGTCGTGCCGCTGGTCCATGGGCGTGGTGCCGGCGTGGCTGGCGCGGCCGATGTACTCCCCGGCAAAGCGGCGTGCGCCGTTGATCGCGCTCACCACCCCGAGCGGCAGGTCCAGCGCGTCCAGCACCGGACCTTGCTCGATGTGGATCTCGACGAAGCCGAGGTAGCGCGCCGGGTCGCGCCGCAGGGCGGCGATCGCCCCCATGCTCGCCGGCAGTCCGGCGCCGCGCATCGCTTCGCGCATGGCCACGCCCTGGGCGTCGCGCAGGTCCAGCCAGGCGGGGTCGAAGCGGCCCGCGAGCGCGCTCGAGCCGAGGAAGCTGGTGGCGTAGCGCTGGCCCTCCTCTTCCGCGAAGGCGACCAGCTCGATGCCGTGGCGCAGGCGTCGGCCCTGGGCGTGCAGCGCCTGCACCGCCGCCAGCGGCGCCAGGATGCCGAGCCGGCCGTCGTAGCGGCCGGCGTTGCGCACTGTGTCGTAGTGGCTGCCGGTGAGCAGGCGCGGCGCCTCGACCGTGCTGCCGTGGTAGACGCCGACCACGTTGCCGAGCGCGTCGTGCGCCACCTCGTCGAAGCCGCACGCCTGCATCCAGTGCGCGATCTTCTGCGCGCAGGCGCGGTGGGCGCCGCTCAGATAGCTCACGCACAGCTCGCCGCGGTCGGCGAAGGGCGGCTCGCTGTGGGCGGCCAGCGCCTGCGCCCAGTCCCAGACCTGGGCGCCCAGCTGCGGCTGGATCTGCAGCCGCTCGTGCAGCCGGATCTGCGCGATGCGGTGGACCTGGCGTAGGCATTCGGCAAACTCGAAATCGGCGCCGTGGCCGAGCCGGCGCTGCAGGCTGGCGATGATCTCGCTGCGCGCGAGGCCGTCGCCGCGCGGGCCGCGCACGGCGACGATGAAAGGCCAGCCGAAGCGCTCTCGGTAGGCGGCGTTGAGCTGGCGCAGCTGCGCGAACTCCTCGGCGCTGCACTGCGCCAGGCCGGCGCGCCCCTGCTCCTGCGCCGATGCCGGCGTCAGCGCCACCCTGGCCGCCAGTTCGGGGTGGGCGCACAGCAGTGCCAGCTGCGCCTGGCGCCCGGCCGCGCGCACCACGCCGGCGAGCGCGTGCAGCAACTGCGCGCAGCTCGCGAACGGGCGCTGCGCGGCGGCGCGTGCGGCGATCCAGGGCGAGTGCTCGTAGACGCCGTCCAGCAGGGCCGCGAAGCCCTCTGCGCTGGCGGCGTTGAGCGCTTGCAGGGTGGTGTGGTTCACAAGCCGTCAGCGCCAGACGAAGGCGGTATCGGGGTCGAACGGGTGCACGCGCTGCCAGTGGCGCGCGATGTCTATGCGTCGCGCCACCCAGACCCGGTCGTGCGCCTGCACGTGGTCGAGAAAGCGCTGCAGCGCGCGCAGCCGCCCGGGGCGTCCGAGCAGCCTGCAGTGCATGCCCACGCTCATCATCGAGGGCTGCTCGGCGCCCTCGGCGTAGTGGACGTCGAAGGCGTCGCGCAGGTAGTGGAAGAAGGGGTCGGCGTGGCTGAAACCCTGCGGCAGCGCAAAGCGCATGTCGTTGCAGTCCAGCGAATAGGGGACCACGAGCTGCGGCGCCAGGCCGCCGTCGCTCCTGCGCACCTGCAGCCACAGCGGCAGGTCGTCGCCGTAGTAGTCGCTGTCGTAGACGAAGCCGCCGTGGTCGGCGACCAGGCGTCGCGTCGCCGGGCTGTCGCGGCCGGTGTACCAGCCCAGGGCGTGCACGGCGTCGCGGGCGTCGCGCCGCTCGCCGCTCAGGCCTTCGATGGCGGCCACGCACTGCGCCAGGTGGGCGCGCTCGGTGGCTTCGTCGAGCTGCTGGTAGTGGATCCAGCGCCAGCCGTGGCAGGCGATCTCGTGGCCGCCGGCGACGAAGGCGGCGGCGACTTCGGGGCAGCGCTGCAGCGCCATGCCGACGCCGAACACGGTGAGCGGCAGGCCGCGCAACTCGAACTCGCGCAGGATGCGCCATACCCCCACCCGCGACCCGTACTCGTAGATGCTCTCCATGCTCAGGTGGCGCGCCGGGTAGGCGGCGGGGTTGAACAGCTCGGAGAGGAACTGCTCGCTGCCGGCGTCGCCATGCAGCACGCTGTTCTCGCCGCCCTCCTCGAAGTTGAGGACGAACTGCAGCGCCACGCGCGCGTCGCCCGGCCACTGCGGATGCGGCCGCAGACGGCCGTAGCCGGCGAGGTCACGCGGGTAGCGCGGGTAGCGCGGGTGGCGGGGATCGAAACCGGGGTCGGGTGCGGGCACGGCTTGCGATATCGTGAGAGATCATGAGTGTGCACCGGGAATCCATGTGGGACGTCTGAGCACCCATGTCCTCGATACCGCGCACGGCTGCCCGGCAGCCGGCATGCGCGTGTCACTGCGCCGGATAGGCGCAGACGGCAGCGCGCAGGAGGTCAAGGCCGTGATCCTGAACGCCGACGGCCGCCCCGACGGCCCGCTGCTCGCCGGGCCGCAGATGGCGGTCGGCCGCTGGCGCCTGTGCTTCGAGGTGGCGGCCTACTTCCGTGCCCGCGGCGTCGCCTTGCCCGAGCCGCCCTTCCTCGACGTGGTGAGCCTGGACTTCGGCATCGCCGACGCCGATGGCGACTACCACGTGCCGCTGCTCGCCAGCCCCTGGAGCCTGGCCAGCTACCGCGGATCGTGAACCTCGACCCCTACTGGCTGGACTGGGCCAGCCTGCTGCTGCGCTGGGCGCACGTGATCACGGCGATCGCCTGGATAGGCTCGTCCTTCTACTTCGTGATGCTGGACAACAGCCTCACGCCGCCCGAGCACGCCGACTTCCGGGCCAAGGGGGTGGACGGCGAGCTGTGGGCTGTGCACGGCGGCGGCTTCTACCACGCGCAGAAGTACCTGGTCGCGCCACGCTGGCTGGGCGTGCCGCAGCGCCTGCACTGGTCGTTCTGGGAGAGCTACAGCACCTGGCTCACGGGGTTCGCCCTGTTCACCGTGCTCTACCTGTTCAACGCCGGCAGCATGCTGGTCGACCGCAGGGTGTTCGACTGGTCGCCCGCTGCTGCGGGGGCGGCGGCGCTGGGCTTGCTGCTCGCCTTCTGGCTCGCCTACGACACGATCTGCCGCACCTTCGGCCAGGGACCGCGCGGCGACCGCGTGGTCGGTGTCGCGGTGGCGGTGGTCGTCAGCGCCGCGTCCTGGGCCGCCTGTGCCTTGTTCGCCGGCCGTGCCGCCTTCCTGCTCGTCGGCGCCATGCTCGCCACGGCGATGAGCGCCAACGTCTTCTTCTGGATCATCCCCGGGCAGAAGAAGGTGATCGCGGCGCTGCAGGCCGGATTGCCACCGGATCCGGCGCACGGCCGGCGCGGCAAGCAGCGCAGCGTGCACAACACCTATTTCACGCTGCCGGTGATCGTCGCCATGCTGGCCAACCACTACGGCTGGCTGACCCAGGCGCGCCACAACGCGCTCGTGCTGCTGGCGCTGATGGCCGCCGGGGCGCTGATCCGGCACAGCTTTGCGGCGCGCCACCGCGCTCAGGTGCTGGGCCGGCGCGCGCCCTGGGGCCAGGCGCTGGCCGGCAGCGCCATCCTGCTGGCCCTGGCGCTGTGGCTGGCGCCGCCGCCGCGACCGGCCGGCGCCGAACTGCCGCTGCGCGCGGCTGCGGTGCGTGCCGTGATCGACGAACGCTGCGTCGCCTGCCACGGCGCGCAGGTGCAGAACAAGAACGTCGCCCTGCACACCCCGGCGCTGCTGCGCCAGCACGCGCTGGAGGTCTACCAGCAGGCGGTGCTGCTGCGCCAGATGCCGCTGGGCAACGCCACCGGCATGAGCGAGGCCGAGCGCGAGCTCCTGCGGCGCTGGTACGAAGCGGGGGCGCCGATGGATTGAGGCCTGCACGGCAGCGAATCGGCAATGGCCTGCCGCACATGACGAACGCGGTGACAAGCGCGGCGCGCGGCCGCCGGTGTGCGCCTGGCTCCGGTTGGCGCAGCCGGGGCCTGGAGCCGACCCCGGCGCGCGTCATATACTTGTGGTGATTTCGAAAACCGGAACCGCCACCCATGCGACGCTGTCTACGCCCCCTGCTGACCCTGATCCTGGCCCCGCTCGCCGCGCTGTCGGCTCAGGCCGCCGAGCTCACCGTCTCCGCCGCCGCCAGCCTGACGAACGCCTTGCGCGAACTGGCGCCGAGCTTCGAGGCCGCCAACCCCGGGCACAAGCTGCAGTTCAACTTCGGTGCCTCGGGCGCGCTGCTGCAGCAGATCGCCAAGGGCGCGCCGGTGGACGTGTTCGCCAGCGCCGACCAAAAACGCATGGACGAGGCCCAGGCCCAGGGCTTGATCAAGACCGATCTGCGGCGCGACTTCGTGTCCAACACCCTGGTCGTCATCGTGCCGACCAGCGCCAAGCAGCTGCCGGCAACGCTGGACGCGCTGGGCGGGCCCGGCTACGCGCGCATCGCCATCGGCCTGCCGGCCAGCGTGCCGGTGGGCAGCTATACCCAGGGCGTGCTCGAGGCCGCCGGCCTGTGGGCAGCGATCCAGCCGAAGATGATCGGTGCCAGCAACGTGCGCCAGGCGCTGGACTACGTGGCGCGCGCCGAGGTCGACGCCGGCTTCGTCTACGCCACCGACGCCGCCCTGATGGCCGACAAGGTGCGCGTGGCGCTGCAGGTGCCCACCCGCGAGCGCATCCTCTACCCGGTGGCACCCATCGCCGCCTCGGCCCAGCCGGTGCTGGCGCAGCGCTTCGTCGAGTTCCTGCTCAGCGCGCCGGCGCAGGCGGTGCTGGCGCGCTACGGCTTCGGCAGGCCCTGAGCCAGGCCCGCACGCGCAGGATCCGCCATGGGTGCCGCCTGGGTCGCGCTGCAGCTGTCGCTGAAGGTCGCTTTCTGGGCCACGGCGCTGAACCTGCTGCTCGGGGTGGCGGTGGGCTGGGCGATGGCGCGCTGGCGCTTCGCCGGCCGCGACCTGCTCGACGCCGTGCTGACCCTGCCCATGGTGATGCCGCCGACCGTGCTGGGCTACTACCTGCTGGTGCTGCTGGGCAGCCAGGGCGTGATCGGGTCCTGGCTGCTGCAGGGCTTCGGCATCCGGCTCGTGTTCACCCTGCAGGGCGCCATCATCGCCGCCACCGTGGTCGCATTCCCGCTCGTCTTCAAGGCCGCGCGCGCGGCGTTCGAGAGCGTCGAGCCGCAGTTCGAGGACGCCGCGCGCACCCTGGGCATGGGCGAGGCGGCGCTGTTCTTGCGCGTCAGCCTGCCGCTGGCCTGGCGCGGCATCCTGGCCGGGCTGCTGATGGCCTTCGCGCGCGCGCTCGGCGAGTTCGGCGCCACCCTGATGGTGGCCGGCAGCATCGCCGGCAAGACGCAGACGCTGGCGATCGCGGTCTACGAGGCGGTGCAGGCCGGGCAGGACGACACCGCCAACTTCCTCGTCGGCGTGACCTCCATCACCTGCATCGCGGTGCTGCTGGGCGCGACCCGCCTGCTGCCGGGGCGGGTGGCGCTGCGCGGCTGAACGTAGGCGCCTGTGGCATGACGATCTGGGACGTGCACCTGCAGCGCCGGCTGCACCACGGTGCCAGCCGCTTCGAGCTGGACCTGCGCTTCGCCAGCAGCGCCCAGCGCCTGGTGCTGTTCGGTCCCTCGGGATCCGGCAAGACGCAGACCCTGCGCATGCTGGCCGGCATCTCGCGCCCGGACGCCGGCCATGTGCGGCTCGACGGGCGCACGCTGTACGACTCGGCGGTCGGGCTGTGGCTGTCGCCGCAGGCGCGCCGGCTCGGCTATGTGTTCCAGGACTACGCCTTGTTCCCGCACCTGACGGTGCGCCAGAACGTGGGCTTCGCGCGCCGCCGCGGCTGGCGCAACCCGGTGCCCGGCCTGCGCGACCCGCAGGTCGAGCGCTGGCTGCAGCGCCTACACCTGGACGCGGTGGCGGACCACCTGCCGCATCAGATCTCGGGCGGCCAGCGCCAGCGCACGGCGCTCGCGCGCGCCCTCGTCGGCGAGCCCAGCGCGCTGCTGCTGGACGAGCCCTTTGCCGCCCTGGACACCGGTCTGCGGCGCCGGCTGCGCCAGGAACTGCTGGAGCTGCAGACCCAGCTCGGCATTCCGCTGCTCATGATCACCCACGACGACGAGGACCTGGCGGTGCTGGCGCAGGAGGTGGTGCAGATCGACGGCGGGCGGCGGGTGCCGGCCGCCAGCGGCCAGACACCGCCGGACCCGGCCTGAGCGGCAGGCCGGCTGGACCCGGCCTGAGCG
>CAUJJP010000065.1 GCA_963205525.1 Pseudomonadota bacterium
GTGCGTTTCTGTGGCGGTTGACCGAATAGTTAGCCAGCGCGCTGCTCATGCCGGCCACAGAGTTCAGCAAGGACCTCTAGTGCATGCCGCGATGATTCCTGCCGTTTGTCATCGATTCTGACGCGGATGGCCAGTGCTTCAGAGATTCGAGCCTCGCCTTCAGTGAAACGTCGTTGCTCAACGAGATTGCGACCCCAATGATGAAGCACAAGCGCCTGGAGGCGCGACCACCCCGAGGCGTGGCATAGGCTGAGAGCCTTGGCGAAGTACACATCTGCCTCGGTTCTGCGCCCCGTGTACTGAAGAGCGGTAGCGTAGGCGTTCCAAAACCAGCCTGCCGGCTCTTCGCTTGGCGATGATTCGGCCGCTGCGATGTGCTGCTGCAACAGATGCAGCGCTTCAGACTCTTTGCGGTCAGTCGTCAGCATACTTGCGAGATCCGCCGCATGGTCGATGGTGGCGAGATTGTCACTCACCAGGAGCGCGTGTTGGAGTTGCTCGCGCAGTTCATTGATACCTCGCGCGTGGGCCTCGGCGTCGGGCGCCGAGTAGCGCATGAACTCAGCGACGGGCTCGGCCATAGAGATGAAGGTCTTCGCGCTGTCAACGATTGAGTTCACCTGCGGGCAACAGATGGCGAAACCGGCTGCTGCACGTCAGGCGCAACGAAGGGTCAGCCCGCAGATACGAGCGGAAAGGCCGATGGAGCGCGAATCGACTCGACGGAGAGATCAACGTCGAGTTGCGGCCAGTACAGATGGTTCTCGGTCGGTCGCTGAACGTCCGATAGTTGCTCTATGGTGGCCTTCTTAAACCACGGGAATTCGCTGAAGGAGACTGACAACTCCTCATCGCCGAGGAGGAGCCAAAACCCGTGCACGGATACGTTGGTGACTTCAGCCGAAATGACGGTGCCAGGCATCTTCGATCTCCCGGATGTGTGCCTCCACGACAGACTGTGCTTGCCGTAGCTGCGAGGGCGAGAGCCCGATGTTGACGGCCAAGTGTAGCGTTGGCGTGAGCCAGTGCTTTACCTCGCCATCGGGGTGCGCGACATGGACATGAATTCGTGTCTCCTCCCGCGAGAAGAAGAACGGGCGAAACTGGCCGTCGCGAACTATGGTGGGGCCACGCGCGTACTGTCGCTCTGGGGGCAACGTTGGAGTTCACCTGCTGGCGAAAGCGGGCGAAGCCCGCTGTAGCCAGTCAGCTGTAACGACGGGTTGGCCCATCCATATCGTTGACCGCAACTTGGTATCAGACCTCGGTCGAGACGAAGGCGCCTGCGCGGCGCAGCAGCCGCATGGTGAGCAGCCGCGCATGGATGCGCCAGCTGCCGCCTTCGCGCCGGCAGCCGACGACCTCGACCACGCAGTCGATGTTCGGGGCGCGCACGCGCGCGATCTGGCCCTCGGCCACTGGCAGCGGCGCCTCCAGGCTCAGGCCGGTGAAGGAGATGTCCTGCATGCGCAGCTGCATCACCGGCTCGCCGCCGCCTTGCTGCGGCGAGGGCTGCCAGACCACGGTCTCGACGCGGTCCACGCGCGGACTGCCGCGGCGGCCGGCAAAGGACTCGGTCGGGTCATCCAGGCGTGGCGGCGGCGTCAGCGGCGCGCCGCAGGCATCGCAGGCGCTGGCGCCGCTGGCCGGATGGCCGCACATCGCGCAGTCGCTGCGCCGCCCCAGACCACCGGCGCCGCTGGAAAGCGGCGCCAGGGCATAGGCGCGGTGTCCATGTTCGTTCATCCCGTGTCCCCGATTCGTCACCCTGCTATCGGCGCTGCGGCGCCGAACTTGAGGACGAGGGCGCGAGAAAGCTCGCGATGCACCACTGCGCCGACCAGTAGCTGGCCAGGATCCACAAGGAGGCCAGCGGCAGCGGGCCGGCGAACTTGTTGGTCGCGAGCAAGGCGTCGCTGGCGACGAACAAGGCACCACCGATCGCCAGCACGCCACCGCGCGCGGCGCCGCAGCGCCACAGCACCGCCGCCTGCGCCGCCATCGTCGCCAGCGCCAGCACGTACAGGACCACCGGCAGCCGCAACGGCGCCGCCACCCCGGGCCACAAGCGCCAGAGGATGAAGCCGGCCACCAGCGCATAGACGGCGAAGGGCAGCGCCCGCGCAGCCAGCCGCTGCACGCGCACGAAGCCGCCCAGGTAGGCCAGGTGCGCGAGCAAGAAGCAAACCAGGCCGGGCAGGAAACCCTGCTGCGGCCACAGCAGGGCGACGTCGCCGGCCAGCGACAGCACCAGCCCGGCGAGCAGCCAGCGCCGCAGCGCCGGGGTGTCGGCACCGCGCGGCCAGGCGTAGGCGATCACGGCCAGGGTGGCCAGCGGCTTGAAGGCGAAGTTCAGCCAGGGCTGGGCCAGCGCCCAGGGCGCGGAGACGATGGCCAGCGCCGCCGCCAGCGCGGTGGCGGCGGCGAGCCAGGCGTCGCGTGCCGGCATCATCCGGCGCGTCGCACGCGTCGCGCTCGCGGCGCTTGTGGTGCTCGTTGCGCTCGCGGTGCTCGCGGCGCGGGTGGTGCGGGTGGCGCCGGGTCGCCGGCCGCGGCCTGCGGCGAGTGGGCGATGCGCCGGCGCATGCTCAGGCCTCCTGCGCCGAGCCGGCGCTGCTGCGCGCGGCGAGCTCGGCGCGCAGGCGCCGCAGACGCTCGCGCGGGTCTTCCTGGGCGCCGGCCTCGTGCAGCTTCATCTCGGCGATGAAGCGGCTGGGCACGCCGGCCACGGTCTCGCGCCCGCGCTTGCGTCGGCGCAGCGTGCTCAGCGCCAGCGTGCGGCGCGCGCGCGTGATGCCGACGTACATCAGCCGGCGCTCCTCCTGCAGCTGCTCGGCGCCCATCGCCTCGTCGGCATCGCTGCGAAACGGCAGCAGGCCTTCGTTGACGCCGGCCAGCAGCACGTGCGGCCATTCCAGGCCCTTGGCCGCGTGCAGGGTCGACAGCGTCACCACGTCGGGCTCGTCGCCGCGCTCGGCCAGGCTGAGGATGACGCTGATGGTCTGCGCCACCTGCAGCACGGTCTGCCGGGTCTGGGCGCCGTCGCCCTCGCAGCGGCGCGCGATCCAGTCGACGAAGTCCAGCGCGTTGGACCAGCGCGCGGCGGCCAGCTTCTCGCTGTCCTCGCCGTCGAACAGGTGCTGCTGGTAGCCGATGTCGGCCAGCCAGGCCAGCAGCAGGGCGCGCGCCGCCTCGCCACCCTCGGCATGGCGGGCGCGGTACTCGAGATCGTTCACGAAACGGCCGAACTCGTGCAGGGCGTCGATCGCCCGCCCCTTCAGCGCCGCCGCCAGGCTGGGCGCGAACAAGGCCTCGAACAGGCTGATCTTGCGCTGGGCGGCGAACTCGCCCAGGCCGGCCAGGGTCTGGTGGCCGATGCCGCGCCGGGGCGTGGCGACGGCGCGCAGGAAGGCCGGGTCGTCGTCGTTGTTGACGAGCAGGCGCAGCCAGGCGGTGAGGTCGCGGATCTCGGCGCGGTCGAAGAAGCTCTGCCCGCCCGAGACCTTGTAGGGCAGCTGCGCGGCGCGCAGCTTGTGCTCGAACACGCGCGCCTGGTGGTTGGCGCGGTACAGGATCGCGAATTCGCCCAGGGCGGCGCCTTGCGCGCGCAGGGCCTGGATCCAGGCCACCGCGCGGTCGGCCTCGTGCTCCTCGCCGTCGGCCTCGATCAGGCGCAGCGGCTCGCCGTCGCCGTGCTCGCTCCACAGCTTCTTCTCGAACAGCTTGGGGTTGTGCGCGATCACCGCGTTCGCGGCGCGCAGGATGTGGCCGGTGGAGCGGTAGTTCTGCTCGAGCGCAATCAGCTTCAGCGCCGGGTAGTCCTGCGGCAGCCGGCGCAGGTTGTCCAGGGTGGCGCCGCGCCAGCCGTAGATGCTCTGGTCGTCGTCGCCCACCGCGGTGAACACGCCCTGCGCGCCGACCAGCGCGCGCAGCAGCTCGTACTGCACCGCGTTGGTGTCCTGCACCTCGTCGATCAGCACATGGCGCAGCCGCGCCTGCCAGCGTGCGCGCGCATCCGCGTCGCGCTGCAGCAGCGCCAGCGGCAGGCCGATCAGGTCGTCGAAATCCACCGCCTGGAAGGCCGCCAGCCGCTCCTGGTAGCGCGCCATCACCTGCGCGGCGAGGCGCTCGTCGGCGTCCTGCGCCGCCGCCAGCGCGCCGTCGGCGTCCAGGCCCTGGTTCTTCCACAGGCTGATCGTCCACTGCCAGCGACGCGCGAGCGCGTTGTCGGTGCTGGCACCGGCGTCGCGCAGCAGGCCCAGCACGTCGTCGCTGTCGAGGATGGAGAAATTGGGCTTCAGCCCCAGGCGCTGCCCGTCCTCGCGCAGCATGCGCACGCCCAGCGAGTGGAAGGTGCTGACCAGCAGCTCGCGCGCTGCGCGCGGCCCCACCAGCGCCTTGGCGCGCTCGCGCATCTCCTGCGCCGCCTTGTTGGTGAAGGTGATGGCGGCGATCTCGCCCGGCGCCAGCCCGTGCTGCAGCAGGCGCACGATCTTGTGCGTGATCACCCGCGTCTTGCCCGAGCCGGCGCCGGCGAGCACGAGGCAGGGGCCGTGCAGGTGCTGCACGGCCTGCATCTGGGCGTGGTTCAGGGTGTCGGCCATCGCGGGCTGGCGATCATAGCGAGCCCCTGGCGCAGGAGGCGCCGGTCCGGCGGCATGCCGGCTTCGGGAACAATCGCCGCGCCCACCGCACCCGCAGCCAACGACGCCCGCGCCGCCAGCGCCCTCATGCACGCCATCCTCGCCGTCACGGTTCCCTTCTTCGCCCTCGTGCTGTGCGGCTACCTGGCCGCGCGCCTGCAGGTGCTGCCGGAGAGCGCGATCCCGGGCCTGAACGCCTTCGTCCTGTTCTTCGCGCTGCCGGCGATGCTGTTTCGCTTCGGCGCCGGCACGCCGGTGCTGGAGCTGCTGAACCCGGTGGTGCTCGCGCTGTGGCTGCTGGCGGCGCTGCTCGTGGTGGGGCTGGCGCTGGCGCTGGCGCGCGCCGCCGCGCTGGAAATGAAGGACGCCGCCTTCGGCGCCCTGGTGGCGGCATTTCCCAACACCGGCTTCATGGGCGTGCCCCTGCTGGTGGCGCTGCTCGGCAGCGAGGCCGCGGGGCCGGTGATCTGCGCCCTGCTGGCCGACTTGTTCGTCACCAGCTCGCTGTGCATCGCGCTTGCGCAGGCGGGCGCCGGCCAGGGTGCGCGCGATGCCGGCCTGCGCGCGCTGCGCGCCGCGCTCGCCAACCCCCTGCCCTGGGCGATCGCGGCCGGCGCCGCCTTCTCGCTCGGCGGCTGGACCTTGCCCGGGGCCGCCGACACGGTGGTGAAGATGCTCGCCGACGCCGCCAGCCCGGTGGCCTTGTTCACCATCGGCGCCGTGCTGCACCGCGCCGGTCGGCATGCGCGCGGCCGCACGCCGCTGGCGAGCTACCTGCCGGTGGCGGCGATCAAGCTGGTGCTGCATCCGCTGCTGGTGTTCGCCCTCGGTTCGGTCGCGCTGGCGCTGCGCTGGCCGCTCACCGGATTTCAGCTCACGGTGCTGGTGCTGGCCGCCGCCCTGCCGTCGGCGAGCAATGTGTCGCTGCTGGCCGAACGCTACGGCGCCGACAACGGCCGCATCGCCCGCATCATCATGAGCAGCACCGCGATCGCGTTCTTCAGCCTTCCGCTGCTGGCCTGGCTGATGCGCTGAGAGCGGCTCGGCCGCAGCCCGGGCGGCACGGCCGGATACCAACGCTCACACTCCTGACGCCCCGAACACATCCGCGAT
The DNA here is from genome assembly GCA_963205525.1 of Pseudomonadota bacterium. Next base: position 5,757 of record CAUJJP010000065.1, read on the forward strand.
CGGGGCCGGCCGCCATCATGCCGCCGCCCTGCAACCGCTGGCGGGGCGCTCAACGGCGATGCACGAGCGCGACACCACCGTCTGCCAGGAGGATCAGGATGGCGCCGGGGCCCAGGCCACCGGGTCGGGCCGGCTGTCCACCACCCTGAGCGCCGAGCTCGCCAGCCTGCGCCTGCAGGGACGCAGCGACGAAGCCCTGGAGGTGCTGGCGAGCTGCCTGCGCCTGCAGGAGGACACCCGGCTGCTGCTGCAACACCGCGGGCGCATCCGTGCGCTGAGCATCTATCCGCGGCTGGCGCGCTGCCACCTGCCGCGCCCGCGCGCCGCGGCGGCGGGCAAGCGCATGGCCGGCGACCTGGCGGTGATCGCGGTCGAGTCGGCCGATCCGCCGCCAGCCAGGGGCCTGCAGCCGCTGGCCCCGGTGTTGTGGCGGCTGGCCTGGCAGGCACCCGACCCCCAGCCGCTGCGCGTGCTGCGCGGCCGGCTGGCCTTCCGGATCGCACCCGGGCTGCCTGGCAGCGAGTGGTTCCCGCCCGCACTGGCGAGTGCAGCGCGACGCCTGCAGCGCGAGGCCACGCCCCTGGGCGCGCTGGCGCGCTGGCCGGGCATGGACCCGGTGCAGGCGGTGCGGCTGCTCAACGGCGCCTATCTGCAGGGCTCGCTGATGCGACTGCAGACGCACCGGCTGGCCTGAGTCTGGCGTTTGCCCGGGTGCGCAGCAAAAGGCCCGCGCGCGGCGGGCCTGCGGTGGGCGGGACGCGGGTTCAGCCGCGTTGGCGGCGACGCCTCACCAGGCCCAGGGCGCCCAGGCCGAGCGCCATCAGCGCGTAGCTGCCGGGCTCGGGCACGGCCGAGACGCCGACCAAGGTGATGGTGCCGCTCCAGGTGCCGACCGAGCCCGAGTAGTTGTAGAGATTGCCCAGCAACAGCTGATAGCCGGGGTTAGCCGAGAAATCCAGCGGCGTCAGCAGGGTGTAGGTTTCCTGGGTCGCGGTGCCCGGCGTGGTGCTGTGCCCCGAGATCCAGTTGAAGTACTCGGGGTAACCCAGAGACGAGAAGCCGCCCACCTGCAGCAGGCCCGGCTCGACGACCAGACCCAGGTCCGACGACCAGGTGATCCCCTCCTGGTAGTCGAGCACCCAGTCGGCGCGGACCGCGGTCAGGGTACCGGTGAGCGGGCCGATGATGGCGCTCAGGTCGATCGCGGTGTAACCCGTGAGGCTGAGGTCGTCGAATCCGTAGCTCACGTCGGCCCGCGCCGGGGCCGACAGCGTGGCAAGCGCGGCACAGACAAGCAGGGCCTGGGGCAGGCATTTGCGCATGTTCTCTCCTCCTTGGCCGGGAAGGCATGAGTGCGAACGACCCCGGCTGTCATCCGCCTGCCGCACTATTCACGCGCCGCCGATGGGCGCAAGCGCACAAACACCCACACCCCCCTTGTTTTCATGCGGGGCAGGATCAAAAACTCAGCGGGTCGACGTCGATCGCCCAGCGCAGCAGCCGCTTGTGGCGCGAGCGCAGTGCATGCAGCTGCGGCCGCCAGGCGGCCAGCCACTGCTGCAGCAAGGGGCGCGAGGCGCATTCCAGCAACAGCTGCATGCGCTCGACACCCGCCACCCGCGCCACCGGCGGCGGCACCGGCGCGTAGCAGACCACCCCCGGCGGCGGCGTCAGCGCGGCGGCCTCGGCCAGGAAGTCGTGCGCCACCTGGGTCTCGCGCGCCTCGGCGCGCAGCAGGGCCAGGTGGCCGGCAGGCGGCAGGCCCAGGCTGCGCCGCTCGGCCAGCTGCTCGGCGGCGAAGCCGGCGTAGTCCTGCCTTGCCAGCGCCTGGTACAGCGGATGGCTGGGGTGCCAGGTCTGTATCCACATCTCGGCCCCCTGCGACTGCGCGGCGTCGCGGCCGGCGCGGCCGGCGGCCTGCATCAGGAGCGCGAACAGGCGCTCCGGCGCCCGGAAGTCGCTGGCGAACAGGGCGCCGTCCGGGTTGACCGCGGCCACGAGCGTCATGCGCCGAAAGTCGTGCCCCTTGGCCACCATCTGGGTGCCGACCAGGACGTCGACCTCGCCCGCGTGCACCGCGGCCAGCTGGCTCTCCAGCGCGCCCTTGAGCCGGGTGCTGTCGGCGTCGATGCGGGCGATGCGGGCCCCGGGCAGCAGCTCGGCGATCTGCTCGGCCAGTTTCTCGGTGCCGCGTCCCAGCGGGGCGATGTCGAGGTTGCCGCAGTCCGGGCAGGCGCGCGGCACGCGCTCGGCGTAGCCGCAGTGGTGGCAACGCAGGCTGCGGTCTTCCTTGTGGAACACGCGCCAGGCGCTGCAGTGCGCGCAGGCGCTCTTCCAGCCGCAGGCGGCGCAGAACAGCACCGGCGCGTAGCCACGCCGGTTCAGCAGCAGCAGGCTTTGCTCGCCGCGCGCGATGCGCTGCTCGATCGCCTCCAGCAGCGGCGGCGCGAGCACGCCGCGCTGGGCGCGCTCGCGCGGCAGCCGGCCCATGTCGAACACGCGCAGCCGCGGCAGCGCGCCGTCGCCCACGCGCGCGGCCAGGGTCAGGCGCGCGTAGCGCCCTTCCTCGGCGCGCTGCCAGCTCTCCAGCGAGGGGGTGGCCGAGCCCAGGATGACCGGCAGGCGCTCGCGCTGGGCGCGCCAGACCGCGAGGTCGCGCGCCGAGTAGCGGGCACCGTCCTGCTGCTTGAACGAAGGGTCGTGCTCCTCGTCGACAACGATCAGGCCCAGCCGCGGCATCGGGGTGAACACCGACAGCCGGGTGCCGAGCACGAGGTCGGCCTCGCCCAGGTGTGCGGCCAGCCAGTGCTGCAGTCGCTGCGCCGGCGTCAGGCCGCTGTGCTGGGCCACCAGCAGCCGGCCCGGGAAGCGCTGCGCAAAGCGCGCCTGCAGCTGCGGCGTGAGGTTGATCTCGGGCACCAGCACCAGCACCTGGCGGCCGGCGTCCAGCGCACGCGCGGCGGCGCGCAGGTAGAGCTCGGTCTTGCCGGAACCGGTGACGCCGTGCAGCAGCACCGGGCCGGCAGGCATGCCTGCCAGCCGCTGCAGCGCCGCCGCCTGCTCGGCGCTCAGCGCCGGCGGCTCGGGGGCCGGGCCGGTGGCGGGCGGCGGCCTGCGGCGCCGCTGCAGCCGGCGCGCCAGCTGCACGGCGTCTATGCGCCGCAGCTCGGGCGGCAGGACCGCCAGCGCCAGCTCCCCCAGCCCGCGCTGGTAGTAGCCGGCCGCGAAGCTGACCAGGTCGCGCCAGGTCTCGGGCAGCGGCGGCAGGGCGTCCAGCACCTGCGCCAGCGGCCGCAGGGGGCGCTCGGCCGACGCCGCGCCCTCAGCCGGCCCCCAGGCGATGCCGGTGACCACGCGCCGCCCCAGCGGCACGCGCAGCAGGGTTCCACTGGCCACGACCTGTGTCGAGAGGTAGTCCAGCGGCGCCCCGAGGCCGCTGTGCTGGGGCGCCTCCACCGCCACCTGCAGTCGGACCGCCGCCTGTGAACTTGCGCACGATTGCTCAGGCAAATCTGACGATTGCACGCTAAGTCACTGTCACCAAAGCAGTTTATGACTTGCCCACGAAACCTGTGGACAACTTTGTGGATTTGCTGCGCCCAGAGCTGCCAAGTGCTTGATTCTTCGGCCTCGCAGACAGATTGCCTGTTTTCGCAGCACCGAAATGATTTCAATCAAATCAAAGAGTTAGCACGATTTCCCGTGCGCCTGGCCGGGCTGGTGACGCCGGAGTCACCGCAACGTCAAAAATGGGGATAAGTCAAGCCTGAGTGCGTACTCACGGGCATGTTCAGGCGGCAGGCTCTACGCCGGGCCGCTGGCGGCGTGAGTGCGTGTGCACCGCCTCCAGCAGGGCCGCCACCTGTTCCGTAGGTGTGTGCTGACTGATGCCGTGGCCGAGGTTGAAGACGTGGCCGTCCCAGCCGCCGTCGGCTCGCTGCGGCGCACCAAAACTGTCGAGCACGGCGACCGCTTCGCGCGCCACCACGGCGGGCGGTGCGAACAGCACGTTCGGATCGAGGTTGCCTTGCAGCGCCACCTGGTGTCCGTGCGCCGCCCGCGCCCGGCCCAGGTGGACGGTCCAGTCCACCCCCACCACGTCGGCGCCACTGGCGGCGATCTCGTGCAGCCAAGGCGCGCCGCCCTTGGTGAAGACGATCACCGGGACCTGGCGCCCTTCGGCCTGCCGCTTCAGGGCCTGCACGACCTGCCGCGTGTAAGCCAGGCTGAAGGACTGGAAGGCGCCATCGGCCAGCACCCCGCCCCAGGAGTCGAAGATCATGAGCGCCTGCGCACCGGCATCGACCTGCGCGTTCAGGTAGGCCGCCACCGCCTGCGCGTTGATGTCCAGGATGCGGTGCATCAGGTCCGGGCGCGCGTAAAGCATGGTCTTCACGCGCCGGTAGTCGTCGCTGCCGCCGCCTTCCACCATGTAGCAGGCCAGCGTCCACGGGCTGCCGGCAAAGCCGATCAGCGGCACGCGCTGGCCCGCCCTGCCCTGCGCGTCGGTGCTGCGCAGGGCGCGGCGGATCGAGGCCACGGCGTCGAACACGTAGCGCAGGCGGTCAAGGTCGGGCACGCGCAGTGCCGCGACGGCCGCTTCATCGCGCAGCGGGTGGGCGAAGCGCGGCCCCTCGCCTTCGGCGAAGCTCAGTCCCAGTCCCATCGCGTCGGGCACGGTGAGGATGTCCGAGAACAGGATGGCCGCATCCAGCGGGTAGCGGTCCAGCGGCTGCAGCGTGACCTCGGTGGCGTACTGCGGGCTGGTCGCCAGACCCATGAAGCTGCCCGCACGGGCACGTGTGGCGCGGTACTCGGGCAGGTAGCGGCCGGCCTGGCGCATCAGCCACACCGGTGTGTAGGCGGTGGGCTGGCGCAGGCAGGCGCGCAGAAAGGTGTCGTTGTGCAGCGGCTCGCTCATCGGCGGATTATCGGCGCCCGGGTCGGTCGCCCGCGGCCGGGGCATCGCGGCCGGGAGCACCGCGGCCAGGAGGCCGCTGTCGCGAGCCGACGATGCGCTAAGCTGGAACTCTTGAGGTCGCGCGCGCCGGTCCCACCTGGGGCGCGTGCCCAACCCGCACGGAGGACTTCGCACATGAACGCTCTCGCCCGCCTGCTGTTCACCCTGACGCTCGCCGCCTTGCTCGGTGGCTGCGGCTACAACGAGTTCCAGCGCCTGGACGAGCAGGTCAAGAGCAGCTGGTCGGAGGTGATCAACCAGTACCAGCGGCGCGCCGACCTGATCCCCAACATCGTCGCCACCGTCAAGGGCGAAGCGAACTTCGAGCAGGAGACGCTGACCCGCGTGGTCGAGGCGCGCAGCAAGGCCACCTCGATCCAGGCCACGCCGGAGCTGGTCAACGACCCTCAGGCCTTCGACAAGTTTCAGCAGGCGCAAGGCGAGCTGACGGGGGCGCTGTCGCGCCTGATGGTGGTCGTCGAGCAGTATCCCAACCTGAAGGCGAATCAGGGCTTCCAGGACCTTCGGGTGCAGCTGGAGGGCACGGAGAACCGAATCACGGTGGCACGCAACCGCTACATCAAGGCGGTGCAGGACTACAACGTGCTGACACGCAGCTTCCCGAACAACCTGACGGCAATGGTGTTCGGCTACCAGGTCAAGCCCAGCTTCACGGTCGCCAACGAGGCCCAGATCTCCCAGCCGCCCAAGGTGGATTTCGGCGGCAAGTGAGCGCCGGCCAAGGTCGCATCGGCGATCCCCAGCTTCACGCGGTCTGAATCGATGCGCAGCCTGCAGCTGTGGCTGGTGCTGTGGCTGGTGCTGGCGGCACTGTGTCCGGCCTGGGCGCAGGACCTGCGGCCGGTGCCGGCGCTCAGTGGGCGCGTGATCGACCAGACCGGCAGCCTGACGCCGGAGCGCATCGCCGCGCTGGACGCCAAGCTGGCCGCCTTCGAGGCCGAGGCCGGACCGCAGATCGTGGTCCTGATGCTGGGCACGACGAAGCCGGAGGACATCGCCGACTTCACCCAGCGCGTCGCAGACGCCTGGAAGATCGGCCGCCGTGATGTCGGCGACGGCCTGCTGCTGGTGGTGGCCAAGGACGACCGGCGGGTGCGAATCGCGCCCGCCAAGGCGCTGGAAGGCGCGATCCCCGACCTGGCGGCGCGCCAGATCATCGAGCGTGCCATCACCCCGGCCTTTCGCGCAGGTGACTTCGCGGGCGGGCTGGACGCGGCGATCGACGAGCTGATGGCGCGCATCCGCGGCGAGGATCTGCCGGCACCGCCACCCCCCTCATCTGCGGACGGCTGGGACCGGGGCGAGCTGCCGATCTTCCTGTTCGTGGTGGTGCCGGTGGTCGGCGGCGTGATGACGGGCATCCTCGGGCGCAAGCTGGGCACGCTGGCCACCGCGGGCGTGTCCGGCGCCATCGTCTGGTGGCTCACCGCGAGCGCACTCATGGTGGCGGCCACGGTGGCAGCGGCGCTTGTGCTGGTGGGTTTGCTGGGCCTGGGCAGCGGCGCGCGCGGCATCACGCGCGGTGGCCGGCGGCGCGGCGGCTTCCCCGGCGGCTTCGGGGGCGGGTTCGGCGGCGGCTTCGGCGGCGGCGGCGGTGGATTCGGCGGCGGCGGCGGCTTCAGCTCCGGCGGCGGCGGTGACTTCGGCGGCGGCGGCGCCTCGGGAGACTGGTGATGGGGCCGCACCGCAACCGCTGGCTGCGCCTGCTGCGCCACCGCTGGTTCGACGACGGCGACGTGCGGCGCGCGCTCGACGCGGCGGCCCTGGACCGGATCGCGGCGCGCGTGGGTGCGAGCGAGGCCGGGCACAGCGGCGAAATTCGCATCAGCGTGGAGGCCGCGCTGCCGCTGTCCTACCTCTGGCGGCGCCTGAGCGCGCGCGATCGTGCGCTCGCCCTGTTCTGCCGCCTGCGCGTGTGGGACACCGAGCACAACAACGGTGTCCTGATCTACCTGCTGCTGGCCGAACACGCGATCGAGATCGTCGCCGACCGCGGCCTGGCGCGCCGCGTCGCGCCCGAGCACTGGCAGGCGCTGCTGGCGCAGATGCGCGAGGCGCTGCGCGCCGGCCACTGCGAGGCTGCGTTGATGCAGGCGGTGGACAGCGTCGGGCAGGCGCTGGCGGCGCACTTCCCGCTCGCCCCCGGCAGCGCCAACCCCGACGAGCTGAGCAACCGCGTCGACCTGCGCTGAGCCGCGGCTCAGCCCGCGGTCGGCAGGCGCAGCCGGCGGCCGGTCTCGCGCTCGAATCGCTCCAGGTCCTGCGGCGTGTCGATGTCGACGCGGTAGCTGCGGTCGCGGGTGACGAAGGGCGCCACCTGCCCGGGGTGCGCGTCCTGCCACTGGCGGGCGCCGGCCGCGCCCGCGAGCACCGCCGCGCGCACCGCGGCGGAAAAGACGACCGGGTTGCCCCGTTCGCCGTCGACCATGGGCACCAGCACCTCGGCGCCTGGCGGGCGACCCTGCCATGCCGCGAGCAAGGCCTCGAGCTCGGGACGGCCCAGCAGCGGCTGGTCGGCCAGCGCCACCAGCACCGCCGCGTGGCGCCCGGACAAGGCGGCCAGCCCCAGGCGCTGGGAGCTGTTCTGGCTTGCCTCGGGATCCGGGTTGCGCACGAAGCGTTGCCCCTGCAGCAGCGGCTCGATGCGCTCGGCGTGGTGGCCGGTGACGACGACGATCTCGGCCACGCCAGCGCTCGTCAGCGCGTCCAGCATGCGCTGCAGCAGCGGCACGCCGTCGAGCTCGAGCAAGCACTTGGGCCGCCCGCCCAGGCGCGAGCCGCTGCCCGCCGCCAGCAGCACGGCGGCGACATCGGCCGTCGGCGCAACCGCGTCTGGAGCCACCGCCTGATCGCCTCAGCCGCGCTTGCCGAACAAGCCGGCGAGCCAGTTCTTCACCATGATCCAGAGCAGGGCGAACGGGTTCAGCGCCTTCACCTCGGCCACAGCGGCTGCAGCGGCTGCCGGCGCGGCCGAAGGCGGCACTGCCGACGACCCACCCTCCGGCGCCACCGCGGCAAGCGGCACCGCCGCCGCTGCACTGCGGAAGTTGGCCGCGAACTGCTGCAGCATGGCGTCGGACACCGGCACCAGCAGCCGGCTGCCGAACTGCGCGAGCTTGCCGCTGACGGTGATCACCGCCTGCCCGACCAGGACGCTGCTGCCCGGCGCTTCGCCCGGCTCGACCTGCGCGCTGAGCTTCATGGTCGCCGACGACCCGGCCTTGTCCGCTCCCTTGCCCAGCATCTGCAGCTGGCGTGCCGCAGGGTCCAGCCCCAGGACCTCGATCTCGCCGTTGAACAGCATCACGGCCGGACCGATCTTGCTCTTCACCGTGCCCTTGTAGTGGGTCTCGTCGACCTGCTCGGTGATCTGCGCCCCCGGCATGCAGGCCGCGGTGGCGCGCACGTCGGCGAGCACCGCCCAGGCCTGCTCGACGCTGGCGTCCAGGGGATAGGTCTTGTCGAGTCTGACTTCCATGGGGCGGGTCCGGCTGGGAAAGGGATTGCACGCGCGCACTGCAGGGGCGCAGGGCCATGCAGATGCCGGGTTCGATTGCACCGCAGCCAGGGTGCGCTGTCGATCAGGGTAGCGACCGACGGGCCAGGAAGGAGAAAAGGCCGGCCCGCCTGCGCGGGTCGGCCTCCTGCGGCGCGTCGCCGGGGCTTACTTCTTGCGCAGCTTGGCGATCGCAGCGATCTGTGCCGCCATGGCGGCGAATTCGCTTTGCGCCTTGGCGAAGTCGATGTCGCTCTTGGCGTTCTTCATCGCTTCCTCGGCCTGCTTCTTCGCCTCCTGCGCTTTCGCCTCGTCGAGGTCGTGGCCGCGGATGGCGGTGTCGGCGAGCACCGTCACCGTGCCCGGCTGCACCTCCAGGATGCCGCCAGCGACGAAGACGAACTCCTCCTGGCCCTTGTCGGCGCGCTCGATGCGCACCGCGCCCGGCTTGATGCGGGTGATCAGCGGCGTGTGACGCGGCAGGATGCCGAGCTCGCCGTTCTCGCCCGGCAGCGCGACGAACCTGGCCTCGCCGCTGAAGATGCTCTCCTCGGCAGAGACGACGTCGACGTGGAGGGTTGCCATGGTGTGTCCTCGGTTCAAGAAGGTTCAGGAAGCAAGCGGTCGGGTCGCGGGCTGGGCGCCCCCCACGGCCGTACACCCGTACGGCGAGGACGCCCTTGACCCGAGGGCGTCGCTCACTGGATCTTCTTCGCCTTCTCGAAGGCTTCGTCGATGGTCCCGACCATGTAGAAGGCCTGCTCGGGCAGGTGGTCGCACTCGCCGGCCACGATCATCTTGAAGCCGCGGATGGTTTCCTTCAGCGGCACGTACTTGCCCGGGGTGCCGGTGAACACCTCGGCAACGTGGAAGGGCTGCGACAGGAAGCGCTGGATCTTGCGCGCGCGCGCCACCGCCAGCTTGTCCTCGGGGCTGAGCTCGTCCATGCCCAGGATGGCGATGATGTCGCGCAGTTCCTTGTAGCGCTGCAGCGTGCCCTGCACCGCGCGCGTGGTGTTGTAGTGCTCCTCGCCGACCACGTTGGGGTCGATCTGGCGGCTGGTGGAGTCCAGCGGGTCGACCGCCGGGTAGATGCCCAGCGCAGCGATGTCGCGAGACAGCACCACGGTGGCGTCCAGGTGGGCGAAGGTGGTCGCGGGCGAGGGGTCGGTCAGGTCGTCCGCCGGCACGTACACGGCCTGGATGGAGGTGATGGAGCCGACCTTGGTGGAGGTGATGCGCTCCTGCAGCTTACCCATTTCCTCGGCCAGCGTCGGCTGGTAGCCCACCGCCGACGGCATCCGTCCCAGCAGCGCGGACACCTCGGTGCCGGCCAGGGTGTAGCGGTAGATGTTGTCGACGAAGAACAGCACGTCACGGCCTTCGTCGCGGAAGGACTCGGCGATCGTGAGGCCGGTCAGCGCGACGCGCAGGCGGTTGCCCGGCGGCTCGTTCATCTGGCCGTAGACCATGGACACCTTGGACTGGCTCAGGTCCTCCTGCACCACGACCTTGGAGTCGCTCATCTCGTGATAGAAGTCGTTGCCCTCGCGGGTGCGCTCACCGACGCCAGCGAACACCGACAGGCCCGAGTGCGCCTTGGCGATGTTGTTGATGAGCTCCATCATGTTGACGGTCTTGCCGACGCCGGCGCCGCCGAACAGGCCGACCTTGCCGCCCTTGGCGAAGGGGCAGATCAGGTCGATGACCTTGATCCCGGTCTCCAGCAGTTCCTGCGAGGGGCTGAGCTCGTCGTAGGTCGGCGCCTTGCGGTGGATGGAGGCGGTGAGCTCGGTGCTGACCGGGCCGCGCTCGTCGATCGGGTTGCCCAGCACGTCCATGATGCGGCCCAGGGTGGCCTTGCCCACCGGCACCGTGATCGGGGCGCCGGTGTTGGTGACCATCAGACCGCGGCGCAGGCCTTCGGAGGTGCCCAGCGCGATGGTGCGCACGACACCGTCGCCGAGCTGCTGCTGCACTTCCAGCGTCAGCGGCGAGCCGTCGAGCTTGAGCGCGTCGTACACGCGCGGCATGCGGTCGCGCGGAAATTCGACGTCGACCACGGCGCCGATGCACTGGACGACCTTGCCCTGGGCTTGTGTGTTGGCCATTTCGCTATCCTTCAAACGGTATTTCGGTGGACGCGGCGATCAGCCGCCGATGGCGGCCGCGCCGCTGACGATCTCGGACAGTTCCTTCGTGATCGCCGCCTGCCGCGTCTTGTTGTAGATGAGCTTCATCTCGTTGATCAGGTTGCCGGCGTTGTCGGTCGCGGCCTTCATCGCGACCATGCGCGCCGACTGCTCGGAGGCCATGTTCTCGGCCACCGCCTGGTAGACCAGGGCCTCGATGTAGCGCTTGATCAGCTCGTCGATGACGGTCGCGGCATCGGGCTCGTAGATGTAGTCCCAGCCGTACTGCGACTTCTCGGCCGCGCTTTGCTGCAGGCGCGCCGCCGACAGCGGCAGCAGCTGCTCGACCACCGGCTCCTGCCTCATCGTGTTGATGAAGTCCGTGTAGCACAGGTGGACGGCGTCGAGCTCGCCGGCCACGAAGGCATCGAGCATCACCTTCACCGGGCCGATCAGCTTCTCGAGCAGCGGCGTGTCACCGAGCTGCACCGCGTGGCTGAGGACCTTGACGCCGATCCGGTTGCAAAAGCCGAAGCCCTTGTTGCCGATCGCCACCGCGCACACGCTGCCGCCCTTGTCCTGCACCTCGCGCATGCGGTTGGTCAGCACGCGCAGGATGTTGGTGTTCAGGCCGCCGCACAGACCCTTGTCGGTGGTGACGACGATGAAGCCGACCTTCTTCTGCTCCGCCACCACGCGCATGTAGGGCGAGCGGTACTCGGGGTTGGCCAGCGACAGGTTGGCCGTGATGTTGCGGATCTTGTCGGCGTAGGGCCGGGCCGCGCGCATGCGCTCCTGCGCCTTGCGCATCTTCGAGGCCGAGACCATTTCCATGGCCTTGGTGATCTTCTTCGTGTTCTCGAAGCTCTTGATCTTGCCGCGTATCTCTTTTCCGACTGCCATGAGGCACTCCAGTCAAGCGGACGCTGCACAGCCGCCGCGCTGCCGGCGACGCCGTCCCAGGGGCCGCAGGGCGGCTGGGGACGAGGCGCCGCAGGCGCTCGGCGGCTGGGCCACGTTCAGGCGAAGGACTTCTTGAACGCGCCGATGGCGGCGCTCAGCTCTTCTTCGGCGGCCTTGTCCATCGCCTTGTCGTTCTCCAGCTTGGCGAGCAGGGCGGCGTGGCTGGACTTCAGGTGCTGGTGCAGGCCGTGCTCGAAGGCGAGCACCTTCTTCACGTCCAGGCTGTCCATGAAGCCCTTGTTGACGGCGAAGATCGACGCCGCCATCAGGCTGATCGGCAGCGGGCTGTACTGCGCCTGCTTGAGCAGCTCGGTCACGCGCGCGCCGCGGTCGAGCTGCTTGCGGGTGGCCTCGTCGAGGTCGGACGCGAACTGCGCGAACGCCGCCAGCTCGCGGTACTGCGCGAGGTCGGTACGGATGCCGCCGGACAGGCTCTTGATGAGCTTGGTCTGCGCCGCGCCGCCCACCCGCGACACCGAGATGCCGGCGTTGATGGCGGGGCGGATGCCGCTGTTGAACAGGCTGGTTTCCAGGAAGATCTGGCCGTCGGTGATCGAGATCACGTTGGTCGGCACGAAGGCGGACACGTCGCCGGCCTGGGTCTCGATGATGGGCAGCGCGGTCAGCGACCCCGTCTTGCCCTTGACCTCGCCCTTGGTGAAGGCTTCGACGTAGTCGGCGTTCACGCGCGCGGCGCGCTCGAGCAGACGGCTGTGGAGATAGAACACGTCGCCGGGGAAGGCTTCGCGGCCCGGCGGGCGGCGCAGCAGCAGCGACACCTGGCGGTAGGCCACGGCCTGCTTGGACAGGTCGTCGTAGATGATCAGCGCGTCCTGCCCGCGGTCGCGGAAGTACTCGCCCATCGTGCAGCCGGAGTAGGCCGACACGTATTGCATCGCCGCCGACTCGGAGGCGCTGGCAGCGACCACGATGGTGTAGTCCATCGCCCCGTGCTGCTCCAGCGCGCGCACCACGTTCTTGATCGAGCTGGCCTTCTGCCCGATCGCGACGTAGACGCAGGTCATGTTCTGACCCTTCTGGTTGATGATGGTGTCGATCGCCACCGCGGTCTTGCCGGTCTGGCGGTCGCCGATGATCAGCTCGCGCTGGCCGCGGCCGATGGGCACCATCGAGTCGATCGACTTCAGGCCGGTCTGCACCGGCTGGTCGACCGACTTGCGCGCGATCACGCCCGGGGCGACCTTCTCGATGACGTCGGTCATCTTGGCGTTCACCGGGCCCTTGCCGTCGATCGGCTGACCCAGGGCGTTGACGACGCGGCCGATCAGTTCGGGGCCGACCGGCACTTCCAGGATGCGGCCCGTGCACTTGACG
>CAUJJP010000066.1 GCA_963205525.1 Pseudomonadota bacterium
TCGCGCCCGCCGAGCTTGCCGCCTTGCTCCTCCACCGCGAGCTTGAAGCCCTTGGTGATCATGTCGCCCAGCGCGGCATAGGTGCCGGTGGCGGGCAGCATGAGGCCGACCTTGATCGGTCCGCTGGGCTGGGCGCCGGCACCCAGGTGGGCGAGCAGCGCCAGCGCGCCGAAGGCGAATGGGACGGGTTTGAGCATGTGGCTGTCCTGTGTGGGGCTGGCTGCAACCGGCCGCAGCATGCGCCGCCGCGGTGCCGGCGCGCCAGCGGAATTGCCCTAGCGCAAGAAGGCCCGGGATGCGGCTGTGTGCTGCACCGCCCGCCCCAGGCACTGGCAAACCGGGCACCATGGTGGAGATGAACGCCGTCACACCCGCCGCCTGGTCGGAACTCCTGCTCGTCGTCGAAGTGCTGGCGACGCTGGCCTTTGCCCTCTCGGGCCTGCTCGCGGCGGCGCGCCAGCGGCTGGACGCGGTGGGGGTGTGCGTCGTCACCGGGCTGGCGGCCTTCGGCGGCGGCACCCTGCGCGACGTGCTGCTGGACCGGCGCCCCTTCTTCTGGGTCGAGCGTCCAGGCTGGCTGTGGCTGATCCTGGTGCTGTCGGTCGCGGCCATGGTCTTGCTGCGGGCGCGGCATTTCGCGCCCACCGAGCGTGCCATGCAGTGGCCCGATGCCTTGGGTCTGGGCCTGTTCACCGCCGGCGGCACCCAGATCGCGCTCGACCTGGGGCAGCCGGCGATCGTGGCGGTGCTGATGGGCGTCGTGACCGCGGTCTTCGGCGGCGTGCTGCGCGACATCGTCTGCGCCCAGGTGCCGCGCGCCTTCAGCGACCACCGTCCCTATGCTGTGTGCGCCTTTGCCGGCGGCTGGGCGCTGGTGGGCCTGCGGGCGCTGCAGGCGCCGGGCTGGACGGCCGTGCTGCTGGCCACCGGGGTGGCGGCCGGGCTGCGCGCTGCAGCGTTGTGGACCGACTACGAACTGCCGCGCTGGAACGCGGACCGGCCGGACTGACACGCTGGAGTCACGGCGCCGGCGTCACAGCACCGGCGTCACAGCGCCGGAGCCAGGCGCCGCCGCGCTTCGGACACGTCCATGCCCTGCCGGGCGGCCCAGTCCTGAAGCTGGTCCTCGCCGATGCGCCCGAGGTTGAAGTAGCAGCTCTGCGGGTGCGCCAGGTAGAAGCCGCTCACGCTGGCGGCGGGCGACATCGCCAGGCTCTCGGTGAGCTGCATGCCGATCTCCGCCGGCGCCAGCAGATCGAACATGGCGCGCTTGACGCTGTGGTCCGGGCAGGCCGGGTAGCCCGGCGCCGGCCGAATGCCGCGGTAGGCCTCCTTGATCAGCTCCTCGTTGCTCAGCTTCTCGTCGGCCGCGTAGCCCCAGAACTCGGTGCGCACGCGCAGATGCAGGTACTCGGCGAAGGCCTCTGCCAGGCGGTCAGCGATCGCCTTCAGCATGATGGCGCGGTAGTCGTCCTGCGCGGCCTCGAACTGCGCCACCCGGGCGTCGACGCCGACCCCCGCGGTGACCGCGAACAGTCCGATCCAGTCGGGCTTGGCGCCCGCGCCGCTCTTTGGCGCGATGAAGTCGGCCAGGCTGCGGTTGGGGCGCGGCACGCCGTCGACCAGCGGGCGCTCGGTCTGCAGGCGCAGCGGGTTCCAGCGCAGCACGACCTCGGTGCGCGTCTCGTCGCGGTAGACCTCGATCGTGTCGTCGTCCACCGTGTTCGCCGGCAGCAGGGCGATCACGCCGCCGGCCTGCAGCCAGCGCCCGTCTATCACCTGCTGCAGCATGCGCCGGCCGTCCTCATGGACGCGCCTTGCCTCGGCGCCGACCAGCTCGTCGTCCAGGATGGCGGGGAACTTGCCGTGCAGGCCCCAGGTCTGGAAGAAGGGCGTCCAGTCGATGCAGGCCGCGACCTCGTTCAGGTCCTGGTTGCGCAGCACGCGCCGGCCGGTGAAGCGTGGCGCCGGCGGCTCGTAGCGGGCCCAGTCGATGGCGGTCTTGTTGGCGCGCGCCTGTGCCAGCGTGACCAGCGGCGTGGTCTTCTTCTTCGCGTGCAGGTCGCGCACGCGTGCGTAGTCGGACTGCAGCTCGGCGATGTAGCCCTCGGAGCGCTCGGGGCTGAGCAGGTCGGCGCACACGCCGACGCTGCGCGAGGCGTCTGGCACGTAGACCACCGGGCCCTCGTAGTGCGGCGCGATCTTCACCGCGGTATGGACCCGGCTCGTGGTGGCGCCGCCGATCAGCAGCGGGATCTGCTTGACGCGGAACCACTCGTCGCGCTGCATCTCGGCGGCGACGTGCTGCATCTCCTCCAGGCTGGGGGTGATGAGCCCGGAGACGCCGACGATGTCCGCACCCTCGACCTTGGCCTTGGCGAGGATGTCCTGGCAGGGGACCATCACCCCCATGTTGACGACCTCGAAGTTGTTGCACTGCAAGACGACGGTGACGATGTTCTTGCCGATGTCGTGCACGTCGCCCTTCACGGTGGCGACGACGATCTTGCCCTTGGGCCGCACGTCGCCGCCGGCGTCGAGCAAGGCCTGCTTCTCGGCCTCGATGTAGGGCAGCAGGTGGGCCACCGCCTGCTTCATCACGCGCGCCGACTTCACGACCTGGGGCAAGAACATCTTGCCGGCGCCGAACAGGTCGCCGACCACGTTCATGCCCGCCATCAGCGGCCCTTCGATGACGTGCAGCGGGCGCCCGCCCGCGGCCTGCACCGCCTGCCAGGCCTCCTCGGTGTCGGCGACGATGAAGTCGGTGATGCCGTGCACCAGGGCGTGCGACAGGCGCTCGCGCACGGGGGCCTTGCGCCATTCGAGGCGCTTGCTGTCGTCCTTGGCGGCGCCCTTGGCGCTTTCGGCAATTTCCACCAGGCGCTCACCCGCGTCGGGGCG
>CAUJJP010000067.1 GCA_963205525.1 Pseudomonadota bacterium
CTGGCAGCGCTGCGTCGACGACTACCGCGCGCTGTACGAGCAAGCACGCGCACGGCGCTGACGCCGCAAGGCGACGCGCATCCATCGGCGTGCAAAGGCCTCGCCGCCGCAGTGGCGCTCATCGCGCCCTGCCGCCTCAACAGGCAGTTCAGAACAGCCAGCTCAGTGGTAGTCGTCTTCCATCTGGTGGCGTACGGCGATGACGACGACATCGCCGGGGCCTTCGATCTCGAACAGCGTGACGTAGCCCAATTTCCCGAACGGGATGATCAGCTCGCGCAGGAACGGGCTCTGCGCGGCCTTTCGGCCGGTGAACGGCGACGCCTTCAGGGTTGCGACGCTCGACCGGATCGCTGACAGCGCCTCTTCGGCCAGAGCCACGTTGCCGCCGTCAAGCTTCTGCTCGCGCTCGACGACGAAGTCGAAAAGACGCTCAAGGTCGGCCTCGGCCTCGACGGTCAGCCGGACCCGGAATATCACTTGCTGGACTTGGCCAACCGAGCGCGCGCGGTATCGAGCTTGCGCTGCAGACTCACGACGACGTCATCGGCATCGACGTACTTGCCGCTGCGTCGCGCCTCGTCGCGCGACCTCAGCCCGCGAGCGATGAACTCGGCCTGGACGCGGCGACGCTCCACGCTCGCCCGGACCGACGCTTCAACGAACCCGGACAGCGTCTCGCCCTCACCCAGCACCGACTCGACTTCAGCCCGGAACTCCAGCTCGACACGGACAGAAGGAATGGTGGCGGACTTCATGCAAGCAGTGGTTTGCGATTGCACTGCAACCAGCGAGGCAAGAGCGAGGCAAGGGTCCGAGGCAAGGGGCAGGTCTCTTCCGGGGAACTTCGGCTGCTAGCATGCCGACCCCGTGCCGCCCGCCGCCCCCTCCTCCGACCCGCGCTCCCGCGGGGCCTGCGCGGCTGGCGGGCTTGCCGTTGCGGCCGCCGTGCTGGCCGCGAGCGCGCCTGCGCTGCTGGCCTACAACCCGCCGCCATCGCCCACCTTGCTGAACCAGGTGCTGGCGATCGCCGGCTGGGGTGGGTTCGTGGCGCTGGCCGCCGGGCGCTGGGGCGATGCGCGCGCGGCGGCGCCCTTGCTGGCGGCGCTGGCGGCGCTGGTCGCGGGCGTGGGCTGGTCCTGGGGTCCGGGCGCGTTGCCGATGAGCCTGGCGCTGTCGGCGCTCGGGCTGCTGGCGCTGGCGGCGCTGCTGGTGGCCGGCGGCGCCTCGGCGCGTGCCAGCGCACAGGCGCTGCCGCTGTTCGCCGCCTTCTGCTGGGGCTGGCTGGCGGCCGGCGGCTGCAGCCTGCTGGTCGCCGCAATCCAGGTCTTCGCCCCCGGCTGGGCGGACGGCGACTGGATCGCGCGCTCCGGGCTGCCCGGGCGCGCGGTGGGCAATCTGCGCCAGCCCAACCACCTGAGCAGCCTGCTGCTGTGGGCGGCGATCGGCTGCGTGGCGCTGCTGCAGCTCGGCCGCCTGCGCCCGGCGCTGGCGCGCACGATGTTCGCGCTGCTGATCGGCGGCGTGGTGCTCAGCGCCTCGCGCACCGGGCTGGTGAGCGTGCTGCTGCTGGCCGGCTGGGGCTTGCTGGACCGCCGGCTGGCGCGTGGCACGCGGGCGCTGCTGATCGCCGCGCCGCTGCTCTACGGCCTGGCCTGGGGCGCGATGTGGGCCTGGGCGCAGGCGGGCGCGCACGTCTTCGGCGGCGAGGCGCGGCTGCAGGAGACGGACATCTCCAGCTCGCGCTTCGGCATCTGGGCCAACACCCTGGCGCTGATCCGCGCCCAGCCCTGGACCGGCGTGGGCTTCGGCGAGTTCAACCTCGCCTGGACCCTGAGCGCCTTTCCCGGCCGGCCGACCGCCTACTTCGACCACAGCCACGATCTGCCGCTGCAGCTGCTGGTGGAGCTGGGCCTGCCGCTGGGCGGGCTGGTGCTGGCGCTGCTGCTGTGGGCGCTGTGGCGGGCGTTCTCTGGCCGGCCGGCGGCGCCGGACGCCAGCGCGCAGCGCTGCGCGGCGATGTTCGTGCTCATGATCGGCGTCCACAGCCTGCTCGAGTACCCGCTGTGGTACGCCTATTTCCTGCTGCCGCTGGCCTGGGTGTGGGGCTTTGCCGTCGGTCGCCCACCGGATGGCGCGCAGGACGAAGCGCCGGCCGAGGCGCGCGCGCGCCCGCTGCTCGCCGTGGCCCTGCTGCTGGTGGCGCTGGCGGTGCTGCTGGACTACACGCGCGTGATGCGCATCTTCGACGCCTCGGCGGACGCCACGCCGCTGGCCGATCGCATCGCCGCCGGTCGGCGCAGCGTGCTGTTCGCCCACCACGCCGACTACGCGGCCGCCACCACCGGCATCGGCGCCGAGCCGCTGCGCGCGATGGATGGCGCCAAACACTATCTGCTCGACGCCCGGCTGCTGCAGGCCTGGGCCGAGGCCCTGGCCGCCGCCGGCCGGCTGGACGAGGCGCGCTGGGTGGCGGCGCGGCTGCGCGAGTTCGGCCCCGAGCGCGCGCCGGACTTCTTCGCCCCCTGCGCCGAACCGGCGTCGGCGGCCGCCGCCTGGGCCTGTCAGCCGTCGGCGCAGGCGCTGGACTGGCGCGCGCTGCAGCGGGACTGAGTACCATCGCGGCCATGCGCCTGCAGCCGCACGAACGCACCGCGATCCGCGCACTGGGCCTGCGTCACTTCGGTGTCGTGCCCAGGCTGTTCGGGTCGCGCCTGGACGAGTCCCGAGGCGGCGGTGACATCGACCTGCTGATCGCCACCACGCTGCCGGCCGCCGAGGCCACACGCAAGAAGTTGGACCTGCTGGCCGACCTGTGGATCGCGCTGGGCGAGCGCAAGATCGACATCCTGCTCGATGACGGTCTGGTCGATCTGCCGGTGTTCAAGCGTGCGCGTGACGAGGCGGTGGCGCTGTGAGACATCCCCAGGAACGGGCTGCGCCCAGCCCGCCATCGGGCTTGCAAGCCCGATGGCCCTCGCCAGGCGAATCACCGTCCGCAGTGGACGGTGATTCGTCCGGGCTCGGCCCACCGAGGGGGGCAAGGAAACTTGGGACGGTCCGGCTTTTCTTGAGAGGCTGAAGCCGCATGACGCAGCCGCTGCGCGAGGCCCTGGCCCAGTGCCGCCGGCACGCCACCGTGCTGGCCCAGGCACGCGCAGACCTGCCGCCACGGTTCGATCTGCCGCATGTGCTGTCGCCCTCCGATGCGCTGGTGCGTGCGGGCGACCAGTTCGTGCTGCGTTTCATCAAGCTGCAGGACACGCTGGGCGAACAGGTCTTGCGGCCGTTCACGGCCGAAGTGCTGGGCGAACCTGTGTCGGACCTGCCGCTGATCGACGTGCTCAACCGCCTGGAGCGATTTGGTTTTCTCCAGTTGCGCGACTGGGCGCGCTGGCGGGCGCTGCGCAATGCCTTGACCCACGAGTACCCCGACCGGCCCGACCTGCGGGTGGCGGTGCTCAACGATGCGATGGAGGCCGCCGAAGCCATTGAGGCCTTGCTGGCGCGGCTGGAGTCACGATGGCGGGCCGCGGCGGAAGGTCTCGGCGCTGGCCGCTGAGCACCGGCTCAGCCCGCGGCGGCCCAGCCAAGCCGCGTCAGCCTTCTGTCGCCACCCAGTGCCCCGACTTGCCGCCCAGCTTCTCCAGCACGCGCACGCCGTCGATGACCATGCCGCGGTCGGCGGCCTTGCACATGTCGTAAATCGTCAGCAGGCCGACCTGCACCGCGCACAGCGCCTCCATCTCGACCCCGGTGCGGCCCAGGGTCTCGACCTGGGCGCTGCAGTGCACGCAGGATGCGGCGGCGTCGAGCTCGAAGTCCACCGCCACGCGCGTGATGGGCAGCGGGTGGCACAGCGGCACCAGGTCGGCGGTGCGCTTGGCGCCCTGGATGGCGGCGATGCGCGCCACCGCCAGCACGTCGCCCTTCTTCGCCTGGCCGCCGGCGATGAGATCGAAGGTGGCACGCTGCATGCGGATGCAGCCGCTGGCGCGCGCGACGCGGTGCGTCACGTCCTTCGCCGCCACGTCCACCATGTGGGCCTGGCCGGCGGCGTCGAAATGGGTCAGCGGGGAGGGCATCTGGCAGCGCAACACGCAGGCAATGTGGGCCTGTCATGATAGTCAACCCATGTGTGCCCGCCCGGTCCCCGCCCGCCCCGTCCCCGTCCGCCACCGCCTGGGCTGCGCCCTGCTGGCGGCGGCGCTGGCGCTGCCGGCGCTGCCGCTGAGGGCACAGGTGGGCGCCGCGGCCCCGGCGTCACCCGCACCACCGTCGATCGGCCTGGCGCCGAACGCCCTGCCCGCGCTGGGCGACGCCGCCACCGAGGCCCTGGACGTGCCCGAGGAGGCGCGCCTGGGGCACGAGATCCTGCGCGCGGCGCGCGGCGACCCGGCCTGGCTGGACGACCCGGTGCTGCTGGCCTATGTGGGCGGGATCTTCGATTCGCTGCTCGCCGCCGCGCGCGCCAGCGGCCAGCTCGGCGCCGACATCGACCGCCCCTTCGCCTGGACCTGCTTCCTGGTGCGCGACGCCAGCGTCAACGCCTTCGCCCTGCCGGGCGGGCTGATCGGCGTCCACCTGGGGTTGATCGCGATGACCGAGCATCCCGACGAGCTGGCTTCGGTGCTCGCCCACGAGCTGACCCACGTCACCCAGCGCCACATCGCACGCAGCCTGGGCGGTGCCCAGCGCAGCAGCCTGATCGCCCTGGCCGCCATGTTCGCCGGCCTGGTGCTGGCGGCGCGCGGCGGCAACGCCGACATGGCGCAGGCGGCGATCGCCGGCGGCCAGGCGGCGATGATCCAGGGCCAGCTCAACTACTCGCGCGACATGGAGCGCGAGGCCGACCGCATCGGCTACGCGCTGCTCGCCGCCAGCGGCCGCAACCCGGCGGCGATGTCCTCGATGTTCGAGAAGCTGGGGCAGGCGAACCGGCTCAACGACAGCGGCAGCTTCCCCTACCTGCGCAGCCACCCGCTGGACACCGAGCGGATTGCCGACGCGCGCGCGCGCGCCCCGGGGTCGGAGCTGACGCTGCCGGCACCGCCGCTGATCTACCGCCTGATGCGCGAGCGCGCGCGGGTGCTGATGGACCCCGGCGCCACCGCCTTGCAGCGCGCGCTGGCGGCCCCCGGCAGCGACCTGCCGGCGCTGTACCGGCGCGCCCTGGCCGCTGCCTTGCTGCGCGACGCCGCGGCCGGCGACGCCGCCTGGCCGGCGCTGCAGGCGGCGCTGCAGCAGCCCGGCCTGGACGCCGACGCGGAGCGCGCGCTGCGCCTGCTGGGTGCGCAGCTGCAGCTCGCACTCGGCCGGCCGCAGGCGGCGCTGGCCTTGATTGCCGACGCCGACCGCTCGCGGGCGGCCCTGCTGCTGCGCGCCGAGGCCGCGCGCGGCCTGGGTGGCGCCGCGCTGCACGCCAGCGTGGAGAAGCTGCAGGCCTGGGTCATAGACCACCCGGACGACGACACGGCCTGGTGGGCGCTGTCGCAGGGCGCGCAGCTGCTGGGCCAGCCGGTGCGCGCGCGCCGCGCCGAGGCCGAGGCGCGCTGGGCGGCGGGAGACCTGGACCGCGCCATCGACGCCCTGGCTGCGGCGCGCCGCCTGCCGGCGGGCACGGAGGCGATCGAGCTGCACGTGGTGGAGTCGCGCTGGCGCGTGCTGGAGGCGGAACGGCGCCGCCGCATGGAGCAGGCGCGCCTGGCGGGCGGCGCGCGCTGATGCGGCGCCGGCCGCCGCGCCGATGAACGCCGAGGGCCGACCGGCGCCGGTGGCCGCAGGTGGGCGCCGGTGGCCGCAGGTGGCCGCAGGAGGCCGCCGGTGGCCGCCTGTCGCGCCTGTCGCGCCTGTCGCGGCCTGTCGCGGCCTGTCACGGGATGGCGGGCGCAGCGGGTTACCATCGCCGCCCACCCGACATCGCCGGAGACGCCCGCATGGCCACCGCCAAGAAAGCCGCTGACGCGGCACCCGCCCGCAAGCCCAACGCCGCCTTCATGAAGGCGATGAAGCCCAGCGCCGCGCTCGCCGCCGTGGTCGGCGCCGACCCCATCCCGCGCACCGAGGTCACCAAGCGCGTGTGGGCCTACATCAAGGAGCACGGCCTGCAGGACGCGAGCAAGAAGACCGAGATCAACGCCGACGCCAAGCTGCGCGCGGTGCTCGGCAAGGACCGGGTGACGATGTTCGAAATGACCAAGCTCATCAACGCCCACCTGAGCTGATGCGCCATCGGCCGGACGCACAGGCCCGGCCTCAGTTCGGCTGGCGCGCCAGCAGGCCGCGCAGGAAGCGCCCGGTGTGGCTGGACTCGCAGGCCGCCACCTGGGCCGGGGTGCCGGCCGCCACCAGCCGGCCACCGCCGGCACCGCCTTCGGGGCCGAGGTCGACCACCCAGTCGGCGCAGCGGATGACGTCCAGGTTGTGCTCGATCACGACCACCGTGTTGCCGGCGTCGCGCAGCTGCAGCAACACCTCCAGCAGCAGCCCGATGTCGTGGAAGTGCAGCCCGGTGGTCGGTTCGTCCAGGATGTACAGGGTGCG
>CAUJJP010000068.1 GCA_963205525.1 Pseudomonadota bacterium
AGAGTACGGCATGGTGGGGGTCAATACCGGCCTGATCTCGACCGAGCATGTGCCGTTCGGCGGGGTCAAGCAGTCGGGCCTGGGGCGCGAGGGCTCCTCCCACGGCATCGAGGAGTACCTGGAGATGAAGTACCTGTGCATTGCAGATGTGGACAGGTGATTCTCCAGAGAAATGACCAGAAAAATGGCTTCTAGCGCTTTAACATCCAGCGCTAGCAGCTATTTTTTTGATAGTCCAGCGCCACCGGGCCTGCCGCGGTCGACGCTCTGGCGGGTGCCGGGAATATCCGGCCCGGTTGCCGCATCTAAGCAATGACCGGCCATTGGCAGAGGCGCGCGGCGCGCCCGCCGCTCCATCGGACGCGAGAAAGGATGTACACCATGCACGCAGTCACCAGCAGGGCCGAGGCGCTCGGCTCCAGGGCCACCGACGCGGAGCTCGTGGCTGCCGCCGCACAGGGCAGCGGCCGGGCGTTCGAGATCATCATGCGGCGCAACAACCAGTTGCTTTTTCGCACCGCACGCAGCATCCTGCGCAGCGATACCGAAGCCGAGGATGCCGTGCAGGAAGCCTACCTGCGTGCGTGGCGCGCCCTGGGCGGATTCCGCGCCGACGCCAGGCTGTCCACCTGGCTGGTGCGCATCGTGACCAACGAGGCGCTCGGGCGATTGCGGCGCGCGCACGCGCAGGTCATTCCGCTCGATACCGCCATGGTCTCGCCCGACCCCGATACGCAGGCCGCGCTGACCGCCGACCCCGAACAGCAACCGGAGGGTTTTGCCATGCGTGACGAAATTCGCAGGATTCTGGAAGCGCGCATCGACCAGTTGCCCGACGCCTACCGCACCGTGTTCATGCTGCGCGGCGTGCAGGAAATGAGCGTCGAGGAAGTGGCGCAGGCGCTGCAGGTGCCCGAGGCCACGGTGCGCACGCGCTTCTTTCGCGCGCGCAGCCTGATGCGCGAAGGGCTGGCCAACGACATCGACATGACGCTGAACGACGCCTTTTCGTTCGACGGCGCGCGCTGCGACCGCATCACCGCCAGCACGCTGGAGCGCGCACTGGCCGAAGGCCTGTACCTCGCGGGCAAGTAGGCCGGCGCAGGCCCGGGCGACAATGGTGCGCAAGGAGGCAGGCCATGAACCCGCTGCTGCACCGCGCCGGCCACCACCTCGCGCGCTACCTGACGCAGCGCCACCCGCGCCACGACGTGCTCTCGGCCACGTCGGGCGCGCAGCTGCTGGCCCTGCTGCAGCCGGGTGACGTGCTGCTGGTCGACGGCGACACCCGCATCAGCACCGCGATCAAGTACCTCACCCAATCGACCTGGTCGCACGCGGCGCTGTTCGTCGGCACCGCGCCGTTCGCCGGCACCGACCACCCGGAGCACTGCCTGGTCGAGGCCGACGTCGACCAGGGCGTGCGCAGCCTCGGCATCGACGCCTACACGCAGTTGCCGACGCGCATCTGCCGCCCGGTCGGGCTGAGCCCTGCGGAACAGCAGGCGCTGGTGCAGTTCGCGGTGCAGCGCATCGGCAACGCCTACGACCTGCGCAACGTGATCGACCTGGCGCGCTACCTGCTGCCCACGCCGCCGGTGCCCACGCGCTGGCGCCGGCGCATGATCGCCCTGGGCAGCGGCGAGCCCACGCGCGCGATCTGCTCGACGCTGATCGCACAGGCCTTCCAGTCCATCGACTACCCCATCCTGCCCATCATCGAGATGCGTCCGCAGCCCACGGCAACCTGCCCGGCCTGCATGGAGGAAGTGCTGCACATCCGCGACCACTCGCTCTACACCCCGCGCGACTTCGACGTCTCGCCCTACTTCGAGATCATCAAGCCCAGGGTCGCCTCGGGGTTCGATTTCCGCCGCCTCGTCTGGCAGCACCGCGACCCGGCGGCGCAGTCCGCCGGAACCGCCTGAACGCCGCCGCCCTTCACGCGCCGGCACGTTTCTGGCATCCTGCCCGGACCGGGCATCAACGGGGATGGAGACGACGACGTGGCCGAGCAGAACGCAGACGCTCTCGTGATTGGCGGCGGGCTGGCCGGCATCGTCGCCGCGCTCGAACTGCTGCGCGCCGGGCGGCGCGTGGTGCTGGTCGACCGCGACACGCCCGCGCGCTTCGGCGGCCTGGCCCTCTGGGCCTTCGGCGGCATGGCGCTGGTGGGCACGCCGCTGCAGGCGCGCATGAAGATCCCCGACACGCCCGAGCGCGCGCTCGCCGACTGGCTGCGCTTCGCCGAGCTGGCGCCGCACGACACCTGGCCGCTGGCGTGGGCGCGGCACTACGTCGAGCACTCGCGCGCCCAGGTGTACGACTGGCTGCTGGCGCACGGCCTGAAATTCATGCCCGCGGTCAACTGGGTGGAGCGCGGCCTGCACGGCGACGGCAACGGCCTGCCGCGCTACCACATCATCTGGGGCACCGCGCGGCACATGACCGGGCGCCTGATCGCCGCGCTGCGCGAGGCCGGCGCGGACGGACGCCTCGTGCTGCTGCACCGCCACCGCGTGCACGCGCTGGACCACCGGGGCGGCCGGATCGCGGGCGCGCTGGTCATCGACGAAGACACCGGCGCCGAGACGCGCATCGCCGCGCCCGTCGTGGTGCTGGCCATGGGCGGCCTGAACGGCAGCCACGAAGAGGCGCGGCGCAACTGGCCGCCCGACCGCCCGCTGCCCGCCGCCCTGCTCAACGGCGCGCACCCCGGCGCCGACGGCCGCATGCACCGCTGGGCCGCCGAGCACCTGGGCGCGCAGATCACCCACGCGGGCGAGATGTGGAACTACGCCGCCGGCATACCGCACCCGCTGCCGCACTTCCCCGGCCACGGCCTGTCGCTGATCCCGTGCAAGTCGGCGCTGTGGCTGGACCACACGGGCCGGCGCATCGGCCCCGAGCCGCTGGTGACCGGCTTCGACACCCACTGGCTGTGCCAGCGCGTCGCGGCCCAAGCCAGGCCCTGGACCTGGCACCTGCTCAACTGGCGCATCGCCGCCCGGGAATTCGCCATCTCCGGCGCCGAGCACAACCCGCGCATCCGCGACCGGCAGTTCCCGCTGTTCCTCAAGGAAACCCTGCTGGGCAACCACCGGCTGGTGCGGCAGATGCAGCGGCAAAGCCGCCACTTCCTCGTCGCCGGCACGCTGGCCGAACTGGCGGCGCAGATGAACCAGCTCACCAGCTCGCACGACGTCGACCCGGCCGTGCTGCAGGCCACCGCCGACGCCTTCGACGCCAACTTCGCCCACGGCGGCGCACTGGAGAACGACGACCAGATCCGCCGCATCCGGCACGCCCGCCAGTGGGGCCCGGACAGGCTGCGCACCTGCGCGCCCGCGCCGCTGCAAAAGCCGGGCGCGGGGCCGTTCATCGCGATCCACCTGCAGCTCATCACGCGCAAAAGCCTGGGCGGCCTGCAGACCGACCTGCACAGCCGCGTGCTCGACGGCCGGGGCGAGCCCGTCGCGGGCCTGTACTGCGTCGGCGAAGCCGCCGGGTTCGGCGGCGGCGGCGCCAGCGGCCGCCGCTCGCTCGAGGGCACCTTCCTGCCCGGCTGCATCCTCACCGCGCGCGCGGCGGCGCGGCACATCGGTACAGGACAAACCCCACCATGAACGGCGCACAAGCCCTGCTCCAGACCCTGGCCGACGCGGGCGTCGAGGTCTGCTTCACCAACCCCGGCACGAGCGAGATGCACTTCGTCGCCGCGCTCGACGGCGAGCCGCGCATGCGCGCGGTGCTGGCGCTGTTCGAGGGCGTGGCCACGGGCGCGGCCGACGGCTACGCGCGAATGGCGGACAATCCGGCGGCGACGCTGCTGCACCTGGGCTGCGGCCTGGGCAACGGCCTGGCCAACCTGCACAACGCGCGCAAGGGCAAGGTGCCGGTGCTCAACATCGTGGGCGACCACGCCACGCACCACGTGCCGTACGACGCGCAGCTGCAGTCCGACATCGAGACAGTAGCGCGCAACGTCTCGCCCGGCTTCGTGCGCACCGCGCAGAGCACCGCCGGTCTGGCGCGCGACGCGGTGGATGCGCTGCAGGCGGCGCGCGGCCTGCCGGGGCAGGTGGCGACGCTGATCCTGCCGGCCGACGTGTCCTGGGGCGAAGGCGGCGTGCCCTGCGCCCCGCCGCCCGCGCCCGCGCCGCGCCCCGCGGACGACGCGGCCCTCGCATCCGCCGCGCAGGCGCTACGCGGCGGCCGGGCCGCGCTGCTGCTGGGCGGCCTGGCGCTGCGCGAGCGCGGCCTGCGGGCGGCCGCGCGCATCGCGGCGCACACCGGCGCCCGGCTGCTGGCCGAATGCTTTCCCACGCGCATGGAGCGCGGCGCCGGCCTGCCGGGCGTGGAGCGCATCGCCTACCTGGCGGAGCTCGCGGGCGTGCAGCTCGCGCCGGTCGAGCACCTGGTCCTGGTCGATGCCAAGTCGCCGGTCTCGTTCTTCGCCTACCCCGGCAAGAAGAGCGACCTGGTGCCCGAGGGCTGCACGGTGCACACGCTCTGCCGCCCCGACCAGGATGCGGCGGCGAGCCTGGAGCGGCTCGCCGCCCTGCTCGGCGCGGCGGATGCCGCGCCCGCCCTGCAAGTGGCGCAGCGCCCTGGGCGCCCGCGCGGCCCGCTCACCGCGCCCAAAGTCTGCAAGGCCGTGGGCCACCTGCTGCCGGAGCGCGCCATCGTGGTCGACGAGGCCATCACCTCGGGCCTGATGCTGGGCGTGATGACCGCGGGCTGCCCGCGCCACGACCTGCTCACGCTCACCGGCGGCGCGATC
Organism: Pseudomonadota bacterium; assembly: GCA_963205525.1. The sequence goes on from CAUJJP010000068.1 coordinate 4,784, forward strand.
GGCCAGGGCCTGCCCAACGCCGTGGGCGCCGCGATCGCCTGCCCCGACCGGCCGGTGGTCGCGCTGGTCGGCGACGGCAGCGCGATGTACACCATCCAGGCGCTGTGGACGATGGCGCGCGAGCAGCTGGACGTGACGGTCGTCGTCTTCAACAACGCCTCGTACTCGGTGCTCAACGTCGAGCTCGAGCGCGTCGGCGCGCGGCAGGAGGCGGGCAGCAAGGCCAGGGCGCAGCTCGACCTGCACGCCCCGGTGCTCGATTTCGCGCGGCTGGCGCAGGGCATGGGGGTGCACGCGGTGCGCGCCGCCAGCGCGGAAGACTTCTGCACGGCCTTCGCCTACGCGCTGGCGCAGCCCGGCCCGCACCTGATCGAGGCGCTGGTACCCGAATCGCTCGCCGGCGCCAGGCGCCGCGTGCTGCCGTGGCTGCTGCGCGCCCTGCCCGGCCTGCCGCCCGCCGTGGCGCAGGCGCTCAAGCGCAAGATCGCGCCGTAGCGCCGTAGCGCCGCGGTCAGCCGCCGGGCGGCACGTCGTCCTGGCTGCCCGAGCGCTGCACCCGCCCGTCGGCGCCGAAGTGCACGGTGAACACCATGGGCCGGGTGCGCATGTCGAGCCACTTCCAGTCCCAGTCGGTCTCGCGGCTGTGGTCGTAGGTCACCTCGCGCGCCGGCTGGCCGAGCAGGCGGCGCACCGCCAGCGGCTCCATGCCCGGCTGCACGCGCGCGAAGTTTTCCGGGGTCAGCACCTGGCGCAGCGCCGTCATGGTGCCGCCGGGGCCGATGGTGACCATGTAGTTCACCCGCCCCTCGGGCTGGCGCGGGTACTCCAGGGTCTGCGCGCCATCGGCCTCGGGCCAGATGCGCGCCGGCTCGCCCAGGCGGGCGCGCACGTCGGCCTCGGTCGAGACGTTCTCCTGGAGCTGGTCGATGCGCTGCTGGTCGCAGCCGCCGGACGCGACGAGCCCCAGCACAAAGGCGGCCAGGGCGCTGGCCTTGCGGATCGGGAGTTGCATGGTGTCGGTAAAATCAGGGCGTTGCACAAGGTGACTCGCCATGTATCTTATTCGCCGCCCCGACTACCAGTCCGACACCACGCAGTTCATCCGCCAGCTGCACGAGCAAAAGCCCGGGCTCGAGGAACGCCAGGTCGCCGGCCGCGGGCTGCTGTGGGACAAGAACGTGGACCGCAGCCTCTGGCAGGACCTGCGCGCGGGCCGCGTGCGCCAGAAGGCCTACCCCTACTACTCGTTCGACGCCGACGGCGACACCTCCCTGCCGACCCGAGAAAATTTGGACCAAACCGAGGCCTAAGCCTTGTGCAGCAAGCGCGGACAGCTCACCATTGAATAGCACACCAGAGCTGCTGGACGAAGGCGCTGCGCCCGCCGTCGTCGACCAGGTGGCGCTGGCGCGGCTGTACGGCGAGCCGCTGTTCGCGCTGCCGCAGGACCTCTACATCCCGCCCGACGCGCTCGAGGTCTTTCTCGAAGCCTTCGAAGGGCCGCTGGACCTGCTGCTCTACCTGATCCGCAAGCAGAACTTCAACATCCTCGACATCCCCATGGTCGGCGTCACGCGCCAGTACCTGGCCTACGTGGACGAGATCCGCAGCCGCAACCTGGAGCTGGCGGCCGAATACCTGCTGATGGCGGCGATGCTGATCGAGATCAAGTCGCGCATGCTGCTGCCCACGCGCCCGGCCGAGGGCGGCGAAGAGGCCGAGGATCCGCGCGCCGAGCTGGTGCGCCGCCTGCTCGAGTACGAGAAGATCAAGCTCGCCGCGCAGCAGCTCGGCGAGCTGCCGCAGTACGGACGCGACTTCCTCAAGGCGCAGGTGTTCATCGAGCAAAGCCTGCAGCCGCGCTTTCCCGACGTGAGCATCGCCGAGCTGCAGGCCGCCTGGCGCGACATCCTGCAGCGCGCGCGGCTGGTCGAGCGCCACCAGATCACGCGCGAGGCGCTGTCGGTGCGCGAGGCCATGAGCCATCTGCTCAAGGGCCTGCAGGGCCGGCGCTTCGTGGCGTTCGAAGACCTGTTCCAGCCGGAAAAAGGCGTGGCCATGCTCGTCGTCACCTTCGTCGCGCTGCTGGAGCTGGCCAAGGAGACCCTGATCGAGGTCACGCAGGCCGAGGCCTTCGCCCCGATCTACCTGCGCCTGGCGTACACGCCCGCCTGATGATGAACCGGGCCGGGAGCCGCACCGGCCTTCACTGCGGTGCCAGCCGCTGCATCAGGGCGCGGGTGGAGGCGTCCACGCCCGACCAGTCGCCGCTGCGCTCGCGCACCTGCAGTTCGTCGGCCAGGTGCTTGCCCAGCTCCACGCCCCACTGGTCGAAGCTGTCGATGCCCCAGACCGCGCCCGAGACGAACACCCGGTGCTCCTGCAGCGCGATCAGCGCGCCCAGCGCCGCGGGTTCCAGCCGCTCCAGCAGGAGGAAGGTGCTGGGCCGGTTGCCCGGGCAGCGCTTCTCGGGGGCATCGGCGCCGCGCCCCAGCATCAGGGCCTGCGCCTGCGCCACCGCATTGAGCACCAGGCTGCGGTGGTGCGCATCGAGCGCGCCGTCGCCACGGCGCAGCGCGATGAACTCCACCGGAACCACGTCCGGCCCCTGGTGCAGCATCTGGAAGAAGGCGTGCTGCCCGTTGGTGCCCGGTTCGCCCCAGACCACCGGCGCCGTGGGCACGGCGAGCGCCCGGCCGTCGCGCGCCACGCCCTTGCCGTTGCTCTCCATTTCGAGCTGCTGCAGGTACGCCGGCAGGCGCCGCAGGCCGTGGCTGTAGGGCGCGACGCAGCGGCTCGGCAGCCCGCAGAAATTCCGGTACCAGACGTCGAGCAGGCCCAGGCGCAGCGGCAGGTTGGCCTCGGGCGGGGCGGTGAGGAAGTGCGCGTCCATCGCGTGCGCGCCGCCGAGCAGCGCGCGGAACGCCGCGCCGCCCACCGCGATCGCGATCGGCAGCCCGATCGCCGACCAGAGCGAATAGCGCCCGCCCACCCAGTCGTGGAACCCGAGCGTGCGCGTGATGCCGAAGCGCGCCGCCGCCTCCACCTGCGTCGTGAGCGCGATGAAATGCCGCGCTATCGCCGCCTCGCCGCCGCCCTGCGCCAGGAACCAGTCGCGCGCCGAATGCGCGTTGAGCATGGTTTCCGCCGTGGTGAAGCTCTTGGACGCGATCAGGAACAGCGTGCTGCGCGCGCGCAGAGGGCGCAGCACCTGGGCGAGCTCATGGCCGTCGACGTTGGAGACGAAGTGCAGGCGCTTGCCCGTGCCGTGCGCGCCCTCCAGCGCCTGCACCACCAGCTCCGGGCCGAGGTGCGAGCCGCCGATACCGAGGTGCACCACGTCGGTGATCGCCGCATCGGCGCGCAGCTCCTCGGCCAGCGCCAGCATGGCGTCCAGCGTGGCGTGCACGCCGGCCAGCGCCGCCTCCATGTCCGCGCCCCAGCGCCGCGCCACGGGCGAGCCGGCCAGCAGCCCGCGGTCCCGCGGCGTGCGCAGCAGCCAGTGCATCGCGGCGCGCCGCTCGGTGGTGTTGACGTGCTCGCCAGCGAACATCGCGTCGCGCCACGCCAGCACGCCGCGCTCGCGCGCCAGATCCTGCAGCAGCGCCTCGGTATCGGCGAGCAGCCAGTTCTTCGAGAGGTCGGCGAACAGGTGCGGCGCCGCCTGGCTCAGCCGCGCCAGGCGGCCG
>CAUJJP010000069.1 GCA_963205525.1 Pseudomonadota bacterium
TCCCAAGTTTCCTTGACCCCCACGGGGGGCCGAGCCCGGACGAATCACAGTCCACTGCGGACTGTGATTCGCCTGGCGAGGGCCATCGGGCTTGCAAGCCCGATGGCGGGCTGGGCGCAGCCCGGTCCTGGGGGCCCTCAGATGCAGCGCCCGCCGTCCACCTCCATGCACACGCCGGTGATCATGCTGGCCTCGTCGCTGCACAGATAGCAGGCGGCGTTGCCCAGGTCCTCGGGGGTCGAGAAGCGACCGATGGGGATGGTGGACAGGAACTTCGCGCGCACCTCGGGCGTGTCCTCGCCCATGAAGGACTTCAGCAGCGGCGTCTCGCCGGCCACCGGGTTGAGCGCGTTCACGCGTATCCCGAACGGCGCCAGTTCGACCGCGGTCGCGCGCGTCGCGGTGATGACCCAGCCCTTGCTGGCGTTGTACCAGGCCAGACGCGGACGCGGGCTCACGCCGGCCGTGCTGGCGACGTTGAGCACCACGCCGCGGATGCCGCCGGCCCCGGGCGGATTCGCCTTCAGGCGCGGCACCGCCTGCACCATGGCGCGGTAGATCGCCTTCATGTTGACCGCCACGATGCGGTCGAAGTCGTCCTCGCCGACCGCCTCCAGCGCCTGCGGCAGGTGCGTCACGCCGGCGTTGTTGACCAGGATGTCGAGCCGGCCGAAGGCCTGCTCGGTGCCGTCCAGCAGGCGCTGCAGGTGCTGCGCGTCGGTGACATCCACCTCTTGCGCACGCACCGCGCCCGCCATGCCGGCCGCAGCACCCAACTCGGCCGCCAGCGCCTGTCCGGCCTGCAGGTTCAGGTCGGCGATCACGACGCGCGCGCCCTCGGCGGCAAACTTGCGCACGATGCCGGCGCCGAAGCCGCTCGCGCCCCCGGTGACGATCGCCACCTTGTCCTTCAACCGCATGGCGGCCACCTCCTTCAGTCGTGCTTGATGGCCACGGTCTTGAGCACCGAGAAGCCGTACAGCGCCTCGAAACCCTTCTCGCGCCCGTGGCCGCTGCGCTTGACGCCGCCGAAGGGCAGTTCCACCCCGCCGCCGGCGCCGTAGTTGTTGACGAACACCTGGCCGCAGCGCAGCTTGCGCGCGCAGCGCAGGGCGCGCGAGCCGTCGCGCGTCCAGACCCCGGCCACGAGGCCGAAATCGGTGCCGTTGGCCAGCGCCAGCGCCTGCGCCTCGTCGTCGAAGGGGATCAGCACCTGCACCGGGCCGAAGATCTCCTCCTGCGCCAGCCGGTGCGCACCGTCCACGCCGCCGATCAGGGTCGGCGCCACCCAGTAGCCCGGCCCCTGCGGCAGCGCCGGCTGGGCCAGGATCTGCACCCCGCGCTCGGCGGCCAGCGCCAGATAGCCCTGCACCATCTCGCGCTGGCGCGCGCTGATCACGGGGCCGACATCGGGATCCTCCAGCGCCGGGCCGACGCGCAGCGCGCGGTAGCGCTCGGCCATGCGCTGCGCCACGCTGTCGTAGACGCCGCGCTGGACGAGGATGCGGCTGGCGGCCGAGCAGGTCTGGCCGGCGTTCTGGATCCCGGCATTGACCAGGAAGGGCAGGGCCGCGTCCAGATCGGCGTCGTCGAACACCAGCTGCGGGCTCTTGCCGCCGAGCTCCAGCGTCACCGGCACCGCGTTCTTCGCCGCCGCGGCCTGGATCAGCGCCCCCACCGCCACCGAGCCGGTGAAGGAGATGTGTTGCACCCCGCGGTGCGCGGCCAGGGCGGCGCCGGCCTCCTCGCCCAGCCCCGGCAGCAGGTTCAGCGCGCCCGCCGGCAAGCCGCACTCGGCGGCGATGCGGGTGAAGGCGATCGCCGTCAGGCAGGCCTCCTCGGCCGGCTTGAGGATGCAGGCGTTGCCCATCGCGAGCGCCGCGCCGACGCTGCGGCCGATGATCTGCATCGGGTAGTTCCAGGGCACGATGTGCGCCGTCACCCCGTGCGGCTCGCGCAGGGTGAGCGCGGTGTAGCCGTTCTGGAACGGGATGGTCTGGCCGTGCACCTTGTCGGCGGCGCCGCCGTAGAACTCGAGGTAGCGCGCCAGCGCCACGGCGTCGGCGCGGCCCTGCTTGAGCGGCTTGCCGACGTCGCGCGCCTCCAGCTCGGCCAGCATGTCGGCCTGCGCCAGCACGCGCGCGCTCATCTGCAGCAGGATGCGGCCGCGCTCGGTGGCGCTGAGCCGGCCCCAGTCGCCGTCCAGCGCCGCCTGTGCCGCCGCCACCGCGGCATCCACCTCGGCCGCGCCGCAGCGCGCGATGCGCGCCAGCTCGGCGCCGCTGGAGGGGTCGTACAGCGGCAGGGTCTGCGCAGTCGCCTGCCAGCGCCCGCCGATGTAGCAGGGTGTGGAATCGAAGTTCATGTCCATCAGGCATCATAGGATGACCATGGGAGTGTTGCTGCTGCGCCGCCTGCTGAGTTTCGCCGTCACCCTGGCGGTGGCGTCGGTGCTCGTGTTCGCGGTGCTGGAGCTGCTGCCGGGCAACGCGGCGCAGGTCATCCTCGGCGACAGCGCCACCCCCGAATCGCTGGCGGCGCTGGAGCACCAGCTCGGGCTCGACCGGCCGGCGCTGGCGCGCTACCTGGACTGGGTGGGCGGCCTGCTGCAGGGGCGCACCGCCGAGAGCCTTTCCTACGCCGAGCCGACCGCCGGCCTGATCGCGCAGCGGCTGCAGGTCTCGCTGCCGCTGGCGGCGATCGCCATGGCGCTGACGGTGGTGCTGGCGCTGACGGCCGGCGTCTACGCCGCGGCGCGCCACAACCGGCTCGGCGACGTGGGGGTGATGGCGGCCAGCCAGCTCGGCATCGCGATCCCCAACTTCTGGTTCGCGATCCTGCTCATCCTGCTGTTCGCAGTGCAGCTGCAGTGGGTGAGCGCGGGCGGCTTCCCGGGCTGGACCGAGGACGAGGGCGGCGGCGTGCTCCCGGGTCTGGCGGCGCTGGCGCTGCCGGCGCTCGCGCTGGCCATGGTGCAGGCGGCAATCCTGGCGCGCGTCACGCGCTCGGCGGTGCTCGACGTCATGCGCGAGGACTTCGTTCGCACCGCGCGCGCCAAGGGTCTGAGCCGGGCGCAGGCGATGCGCCGCCACGTGCTGCGCAACGCCCTGATCCCGGTGCTGACGATCGCCGGGCTGCAGTTCGGCAACCTGATCACGGGCGCCATCGTGGTCGAGAACGTGTTCGTGCTGCCGGGGCTGGGCCGGCTCGTGTTCCAGGCGATCGCCAACCGCGACCTGGTGGTGGTGCGCGACGTGGTGATGTTCCTCGCCGCCTGCGTGATCGCGATCAACCTGCTGGTCGACCTCGCCTATGTGTGGGTCGACCCGCGGCTGCGCCGGCGCGCCGCCTGAGGTCTCGTCCATGAGTGAAATCCAGCGCGCCCTGCGCCACCGCAGCTTTGCCGTCGGCGCCGTCCTGAGCGCCCTGCTCGCCGCCGCCGCGCTGCTGTCGCTGCTGTGGTCGCCCTACCCGCCGGGCGAGATCGACATCCCGAACAAGCTGGCGCCGCCCTCGGCCGCGCACTGGCTGGGCACCGACAGCCTGGGACGCGACATCGCCTCGCAGATCCTGGTCGGGAGCCAGAACAGCATCGTCGTCGGCGTCGTGGCGGTGGGCATAGGCCTGGGCCTGGGGGTCGCGCTCGGGCTGTGGGCGAGCGCGCGCCGCGGCTGGGTCGAGGAGGCGGTGATGCGGCTGTCGGACTTCGCCTTCGCCTTCCCGGCGCTGCTGACCGCCATCATGCTGACCGCGATCTACGGCCCCGGCCTCCTGATGAGCATCGTCGCCATCGGCATCTTCAACGTGCCGGTGTTCGCGCGCCTGACGCGCGGGGCGGCGAACGCGGTCTGGACGCGCGAGTACGTGCTCGCCGCGCGCGCCGCCGGCAAGGGCGGCTGGCGCATCACCCTGGACCACGTGCTGCCCAACATCGCCAGCGTGCTGATCGTGCAGGCGACGATCTCGTTCGCCACCGCCATCCTGGCCGAGGCCGCGCTGTCCTACCTGGGCCTGGGCACCCAGCCGCCGCAGCCGAGCTGGGGCCGCATGCTCAGCGAGGCGCAGACGCAGATGTTCCAGGCCCCGCTGCTGGCGGTCTGGCCCGGGCTGGCGATCGTGCTCTCGGTGCTCGGGCTGAACCTGGTCGGCGACGGCCTGCGCGACCTGCTGGACCCGCGGCTGGCGCGCGCGCGCTGAAGCGGCAGACGCAGCTCCCGGCACCGGCACCCACACCGGCACCGATTCGGGCGCCAGGGCGATACTCGGCGCATGCCGGCCCCCGCATCGCTGCCAAGGTCGCTGCTGCGCCGGCCCGGCGCCGAGCGCAGCCGGGTCGGCATGGCCGAGCTGTTCTTCGACCTCGTGTTCGTGTTCGCGGTGACGCAGCTGTCGCACACGCTGCTGGCGCACCCGGACTGGACCGCCGCGCTGCAGCTCGCCCTCGTGTTCAGCGCGGTGTGGATGGCGTGGATGTACACGGTGTGGTTCACCAACTACGCCGACCCCGAGCGCGCACCGGTGCGCATGGCGCTGTTCGTGCTGATGGCGGTCGGGCTGCTGCTTTCGGTGTCCATCCCGCAGGCCTTCGGTGCCCGCGGCGCGCTGTTCGCGGCCGCCTACGTGGCGATGCAGCTCGGGCGCACGCTGTTCTTCCTCTTCGTCCTGCGCCACGAGAACCCCGCCCTGCGGTGCAACAACCAGCGCGTTGCGGTCTGGCAGGCGCTGGCGGCGCCGCTGTGGCTGCTCGGCGGCTTCTCGGAGCCGGACGCGCGCGTCGGCTGGTGGGCACTGGCGTTCGCGGTCGACTTCGGCGCGCCCTGGTGCGCCTACTGGGTGCCCGGGCTGGGCGCGGCACGCATCGGCGAGTGGACGGTCGACGGCGGCCACATGGCCGAGCGCTGCGCCCTGTTCGTCATCATCGCGCTCGGCGAGTCACTGCTCGTGACCGGCGCCACCTTCGGCCAGGTCCCCTGGAGCGTCGCGGTGCTCGCCGTCTTCGGCAGCGCCTTCGTCGCCACGGTGGCGATGTGGTGGCTGTACTTCGACCGCGGCATGGTCGAGGCGCATCACCGCATCGCGCACGCGGCCGACCCGGGGCGGCAGGCGCGCGCCGACTACTCCTACCTGCACTTCTTCATCGTCGCCGCCATCATCGGCTGCGCGGCGGGCGACGAGCGGGCGCTGGACCATCCCGAACACCTCGACGGCACAGGTGTCGCGCTGATCGCCGGCGGGCCGGCGCTGTACCTGCTGTCGGTCGGCGGCTTCAAGTGGCTCAGCCGCAGGCGCAGCCGGCCGCCGCTGTCGCACCTGGTGGGCCTGCTGCTGCTGGCACTGCTGGCCTGGGCCGGCATTCGGCAGGGCTTGAACGCCCTCGCGCTGCACCTCGGCACCAGCGCGGTGCTGGTGCTCGCCGCGCTCTGGGAGCACCTGTCGCTGCGCGCCAGCGGGCCGGCTTCACACGCGAGCTGAAGCGGGGTATGCCGCCGCGCTCAGGCGCGCAGCATGTCGTGCAGGGGCAGGCCGGTGAGCTTGCGAGCACCGCTGGCCAGCCACCACATGAGGCCCATCATCATCAGCATCGAGGGCAGGGCGATCATCGGGTAGCTCATCAGCGTGAGCTTGCCGAGCTCCTCGTTGAAGGCCTCGCTGCCGGCCGCGCTGGTGACGATCCAGCGCGTGAGGATGAAGTTCATCACCGCGGAGAAGAAGAAGGTGCCGGCCAGCCACAGGGTGCCGGTGCGCAGCCGCAGCTCGAACGGGACCGTGGTGCCGCGGCTGGCGAGCGCGGCGTTCACGCGCTCGACGTCGAACAGCGTCGGGTTGAAGACCAGGATGCGGATCAGCGGCCAGCGCGTCCAGTTCGATCCGAGCACGATGAGGCCGATCAGCGTCGGCACTGCGGCTTCCTTCACCGCGAGCCAGAAGGGATCGACCTTCAGCAGCCCGATGCCGCCAGTGAGCAGGGTGCTGACGATGCCCAGCAGCGCCATCCAGCTCGTCTTGCGCTTGGTGAGCGCTTCCTTCGCGCCCCAGAACACCGGGAAGGCCAGCGCCAGCACCAGCGCCCAGGTCGTGCCCAGGCGCTCGGGCTTGCTGAGCATCATCAGCACCAGCGCCGGCAGCAGCACGGTGACCAGGATCTCGAACAGCGGGTTGCCGTTGGCCGGGCGTGCCGCTGGCTTGTCGGTTGAGCCGGGTGAGCCGGATGCGACGGGCGCAGCGCTGGCGTCGGAGACGGCGGCCGGGGCGGGCGGGGCGGCCTGGGCGGGCGGCTGAGGATCGGCGGAGGGTGTCATCTCGGGCCGGGAGACTAGCGCATCCGGGCGCCGGGTTATCGTCGCCGCCCATGACATGGGTGCCGGCGACGTGACCGAACTCCTGAAGGTGGACGATCTGCGCCTGGCGCTGCCTTCGCCGCGCGGCGCGCTGCAGGCGCTGCGCGGCCTGAGCTTCGCGCTCGGCGCCGGCCAGACGCTGGGGCTGATCGGCGAGTCGGGCTGCGGCAAGTCGATGACCGCGCTGGCGCTGATCGGGCTGCAGCCCGATGCGGCGCAGCTCAGCGGCTCCATCACCCTGGCCGGCGAGGAGCTGGTCGGCGCCGCCGAGTCGCGCTGGTGCGCGCTGCGCGGCGCGCGCATCGGCATGGTGTTCCAGGAGCCGATGACGGCGCTCAACCCGCTGCACACGGTGGGCCAGCAGATCGCCGAGCCGCTGCGCCTGCACCGCGGCCTGACGGCGGCGGCGGCGCGCGCCGAGGCGCTGCGCCTGCTGGAACGGGTGCAGCTCACCGAGCCGGCGCGGCGCCTGGACAGCTACCCGCACCAGCTCAGCGGCGGCCAGCGCCAGCGCGTGGTGATCGCGATCGCCCTGGCCTGCCGGCCGGCGCTGCTGATCGCCGACGAGCCGACCACGGCCCTGGACGCCACCGTCCAGCGCGAGGTGCTGGACCTGCTGTCGGCGCTGGTGCGCGACGAGGGCATGGCGCTGCTGCTGGTGAGCCACGACTTGGCGATGGTGGCCGAGCGCGTGCAGCGGCTGATGGTGATGTACGCCGGGCGCATCGTCGAACATGGCCCGGCGCGCACCGTCTTCACCGACCCCGCCCACCCCTACACCCAGGGACTGCTGGCGGCGCGCCCGCGCCTGGGGCTGGCGCGCGGCAGCCGCCTGCCCACCATCCCCGGGCGCGTGCCCGAGCTGCACGAACTGCCCGCCGGCTGCGCCTTCGCCGAGCGCTGCCCGCGCGCCGACGCCGCCTGCCGGCGCGCGCCGCCGGCCGAGGTGGATCTCGGTGCCGGCCACGCCGCCGCCTGCATCCACCTGCAGCGGGAGGCCCGACGATGAGCGCGCCGGGCCGCTCCCAAGCGCTCTCAAGGAAACGCCGGGCCGTCCCAAGTTTCCTTGACCCCCGCGGGGGGCGGGCTGGGCGCAGCCCGGCCCTGGGGGCCTCATGCCGCAGCCCTTCGGGGGCGAAGGTTGCCTTAGGAGCCCGCCGCGGCTGCAGGTCGAGCAGCTCGGCCAGCGCTATCGCCTGCCGCGGCGCCGGCTGTTCGAACCGGCGCCCGAGCTGGTGGCGCTCACCGACCTCAGCTTCAGCCTGCACGCCGGGCGCAGCCTGGGCATCGTCGGCGAATCGGGCTCCGGCAAGAGCACCCTGGCGCGGCTGGTGATGGCGCTGGAGCGGCCCAGCGCGGGCCGCGTGCTGTTCGACGGCCAGGACCTGAACGCACTCTCCGCGGCCGAGCTGCGGCGCGCCCGCGCCGGCTTCCAGATGGTGTTCCAGGACCCCTTCGGGTCGCTGGACCCGCGTCGGCGCGTCGGCCAGACGGTGGCCGAGCCGCTTGCCCTGGTCGGCGTGACGGACCGCGCCGAGCGCGCCGCGCGCTGCGCCGAGGCGCTGGAGGCGGTCGGCCTGCGCCCGGGCGACGCCGAGCGCTACCCGCACGAGTTCAGCGGCGGCCAGCGCCAGCGCATCGCGATCGCGCGCGCCCTCATCACGCGCCCGCGCCTGATCGTCGCCGACGAGCCGGTGAGCGCGCTCGACGTCTCGGTGCAGGCGCAGGTGCTCAACCTGCTGCAGGACCTGCAGGAGCGCTACCGCCTGACCTATCTCTTCATCAGCCACGACCTGGCGGTGGTGGACCTGGTGTGCGACGAGGTGCTGGTGCTGCAGCACGGCCACTGCGTGGAGGCCGGGCCGCGCGAGCAGGTGCTGCGCGCCCCCCGCCACGCCTATACCCGGCGCCTGCTGGCGGCACTGGCCGGCGGTGCAGAATCACACGCAGGCCCGGCCTGAAGGCCGCACCCCGACGAGACAAGCCCACCGAGGAGATCACCGATGCTGCTGCCCCGCCGCGCCACCCTGGCGCTGATTGCCGCTGCCGCCGCCACGCTGGCCGCCGGCCCCGTTGCCGCGCAGGCCGGCAAGTCCAGCCTCACCCTGGCCATGGTGCTGGAGCCGCCCTCGCTGGACCCGACCAGCGCCTCCGCCGCCGCCATCGGCGAGGTGGTGCACTACAACATCTTCGAGGGCCTGACCAAGATCAACGTCGACGGCAAGGTGACGCCGCTGCTGGCCGAGTCCTGGGAGCAGACCCCGGACGGCAAGACCTACACCTTCAAGCTGCGCCAGGGCGTCACCTTCTCCGACGGCAGCGCCTTCGACGCCGCAGCGGTGAAGTTCAGCTTCGAGCGCATCAAGGCGCCGGACAGCAAGAACAAGGCCAAGAAGGCGGTGTTCGACAACGTGTCCACCATCAGCACGCCGGACGCGCACACCGTGATCCTGGTGCTGGACCGCGCCGACCCGACCCTGCCCTTCCGCCTGGGCGAGAACACCGCCGTCATCCTGCATCCCAAGAGCGCCGAGCAGGCCGCCACCAAGCCGGTGGGCACCGGTCCCTACGTGCTGGCGGACTGGAAGAAGGGCGCCTCCATCACCCTCACGGCGCGCGCCGACGCGCGCGTGAAGCCGCAGATCAAGCGCGTGAGCTTCCGCATCATCAACGACGCCGCAGCCCAGGTGGCGGCGCTGCTGGCGGGCGACGTGGACGGCATGCCGCGCTTTGCCGCCTACCAGAGCCTGGCCCAGTTCAAGGCTGACAAGCGCTTCACGGTCGAGTACGGCAGCACCGCCGGCAAGGGCCAGCTCACGATCAACAACAAGCGCAAGCCCTTGGACGACGTGCGCGTGCGCCGCGCCATCACGCACGCGATCGACCGCAAGGCTTTCATCGCCGGTGTGGTGGAAGGCCTGGGCACGCCGATCGGCAGCCACTTCGCGCCCACCGACGCCGGTTACGTGGACCTCACCGGCATGTACCCCTACGACCCGGAGAAGGCCAAGGCCCTGCTCAAGGAAGCCGGCGTCGCGACGCCGCTGAACCTGACCCTGACCCTGCCGCCGCCGCCGTACTCGCGCAAGGGCGGCGAGGTGGTGGCCGCCATGCTGGCCAAGGTGGGCATCAACGCCAAGATCGAGAACGTCGAGTGGGCGCAGTGGCTGTCGGGCGCCTTCAAGGGCAACTTCGACCTCACCATCATCAACCACGTCGAGCCGCTGGACTACATGCAGTACACCAACAAGGCGTACTACTGGGGCTACGACAGCCCGGCCTTCGACAAGCTGGTCGACCAGCACGCCGGCACCACCAACCCCGCCGAGCGGCTCAAGCTGTGGCAGCAGATGCAGCGCCAGCTCGCCACCGACGCGGTGAACGCCTGGATCTTCAACCCGACCAACGTCGCGGTGGCCAAGAAGGGCCTGGAAGGCCTGTGGGCGAGCAGCCCGATCTTCGCCAACGACATCGCCGCCGTGCGCTGGGCGCGCTGAGGGCTTGTGAGCGCCCCCTGTGCCGGGCTGCGCCCAGCCCGCCCCCCGCGGGGGTCAAGGAAACTTGGGACGGCCCGGCGTTTCCTTGTGAAGGCATGAGCATGGCCGCGCTGCACGCACTGGGCACCGCCGATCTGCTGGCCGGCTACGCCGGCGGCGACTTCTCGCCGCTGGAGGTGGCGCAGGACCTGATCGCCCACGTCCAGCGCTGGGAGCCCACGCTGCACGCGCTGTGGGCCTTCGACCCCGAGCAGGTGCTGGCGCAGGCGCGCGCGAGCACGGCGCGCTGGCGTGCCGGCAGCGCACGCGCGCTCGAAGGCGTGCCCTGCACGATCAAGGAGAACATCGCCAGCGCCGGCCTGCCGGTGCCGCTGGGCACGGCGGCCAGCGTGCTCAGCCCGGCGCCTGCCGACGCCCCGCCGGCGGCCCGGCTGCGCGAGGCCGGCGCCGTGCTGCTGGCCAAGACCACCATGCCCGACTGGGGCATGCTGTCCTCTGGCCTGTCGAGCTTCCACGCCCTGGCGCGCAACCCGCACGACCCGGCCAGCAACCCCGGCGGCAGCAGCGCCGGCGCCGGGGCCGCCGCCGCCGCCGGCTACGGCCCGCTGCACATCGGCACCGACATCGGCGGCTCGATCCGCCTGCCCGCCGCCTGGTGCGGCATCGTCGGCTTCAAGCCCAGCGGCGGCCGGGTGCCCATCCACCCGCCCTACGCCGGCCGCGTGGCCGGTCCGATGACGCGCACGGTGGACGACGCGGCACGCATGATGGCGGTGCTGGCGCAGCCCGACGCACGCGACACCATGAGCCTGCCGGCGCAGGACATCGCCTGGGACAGGCCGGCGCTGGACGCGCGCGGGCTGCGCATCGGCCTGTGGCTGGATGCCGGCTGGGGCCTGGCGCTGGACCCCGAGATCCGGGCCACGGTGGAAGCGGCGGCAAGGCGCTTCGAGGCCGCCGGCGCCATCGTCGAGCCGGTGCCGCCCTTCACCACGCGCGAGATGGGCGACGGCATGGACCGCTTCTGGCGCATGCGCTCCTGGCTCGACTTCCAGGCCCTGCCGCGCGAGCGCCAGGACAAGGTGCTGCCCTACATCCGCGAGTGGATCTCGCGCGGCGCCCACCTGAGCGCGGCCGAGGTCTTCCACGGCTACAGCCAGATGGGCGCCTTCCGCGAAGCCGCGGTGGCGGCCTGCGCGCGCTTCGATTTCCTGCTCTCGCCGGTGGCGCCGGTGGCGCGCTTCCCGGCCGAGTGGGCGGGTCCGACCAACGACCCCGCGACCGCGATGGACCACATCGCCTACACCGTGCCCTTCAACATGAGCGAGCAGCCGGCGATCAGCATCGACGCCGGGCGCAGCGCGGCCGGGGCACCGATCGGGCTGCAGATCGCCGGCCGCCGGCACGACGACCTCGGCGTGCTGCGCGCAGCCCGGCTGTGGGAGCAGCTGCGCGACCCGCTGCCGCCGGCACCGCCGCTGCGCGGCTGAGGCAGGTGCCTGTGCGCCGCTGAAGCCAGGCTGAAGCTGCGGCCGGCGCGGCACAATCGCGCGTCCACCGCAGCGCAGCCGTCCACGTGATCTCCGTCGTCGTCCCGGTCCACAACGAATCCCTCAACGTGCCCCCGCTGGTGGCCGAGATCGAGGCCGCACTCGCGCCAGACGCGGGCGCGCTCGGCGGCTTCGAGGCCGTCTTCGTCGACGACCGCAGCAGCGACGACACCCTGGCCGTGCTGCGCGAACTGGCGCACAGCCGGCCCTGGCTGACCGTGATCGCGCACCGCAACAACTGCGGCCAGAGCGCAGCCCTGCTGACCGGCGTGCGCGCCGCGCGCGGCGGCCTGATCGCCACCCTGGACGGCGACGGCCAGAACGACCCGGCCGACATCCCGGCCCTGGCGGCGCGCTGGCGCGAACTGCAGGCGGTGCAGGGTGCGGGCCCGGTGCTCGTCGCCGGCTGGCGCAGCAAGCGCCAGGACACGGCGCTGCGCAAGCTCTCCTCGCGCATCGCCAACGGCGTGCGTTCGCGGCTGCTCGGCGACGCCACCCCCGATACCGGCTGCGGACTCAAGGTCTTCGCGCGCGAGGACTTCCTCGCCCTGCCCTGGTTCGACCACGTCCACCGCTTCCTGCCGGCGCTGTTCCGGCGTGCCGGCGGACGCACCGAGTCGGTGCCGGTGGCGCACCGCCCGCGCACCCAGGGCCGTTCCCACTACGGCGTGCACAACCGGCTGTGGGTGGGGCTGGTCGACCTCTGCGGCGTGATGTGGCTGCAACGCCGGGCCCGAGTGCCGCAGGCCGAGCGCATCACCCGCATCCCCGACTAAGGACGCTCCCCATGGACTTCGACATCGACGGCGGCTGGCTCGCGGTGGGTTTTTTCGGCCAGGCGCTGTTCTCGGCGCGCTTCCTGGTGCAGTGGCTGCGCAGCGAGAAGCTCAAGAGGAGCGTCGTGCCCAAGGCCTTCTGGTACTTCAGCGTGGCCGGCGGCGCCACCTTGCTGGCCTACGCCATCCACCGCCGCGACCCGGTGTTCATCGTCGGCCAGGGCGCCGGCCTGTTCATCTACGCGCGCAACCTGCAGTTCCTGTGGCGCGAACAGCGCCAGGGTGAC
This sequence comes from Pseudomonadota bacterium, assembly GCA_963205525.1. The sequence goes on from CAUJJP010000069.1 coordinate 12,449, forward strand.
AGCGGCGAGTGAAGGCCGCAGCCGCGTCGCCGGCCGACCGGCGCGCCCTCCTGTGGCTGCTGCTGGCGGCGCTGCTGGTGCTGGGTGCGGGCATCGGGCTGCGCGACCCCTGGCCGTCCGACGAGCCGCGCTTCGCCCTCGTCGCGCGCACCATGGTGGAAAGCGGCGACTGGCTGTTCCCGCGCCGCGGCAGCGAGCTCTACCCCGACAAGCCGCCGATGCTGATGTGGCTGCAGGCCGCGTCCTACCTGCTGGTGCGCGTCTGGCGCGTCGCCTTCCTGCTGCCTTCCCTGCTCGCCGCGCTAGGGACGCTGGCGCTGGTGTGGGACCTCGGGCGGCGCCTGTGGAGCCCGCGTGCCGGGCTGTACGCGGCGCTGGCGGTGCTGTCGGCGCTCATGTTCTCCTTCCAGTTCAAGCGCGCGCAGATCGACCCGCTCGTCACCTTCGAGATCACCCTGGCCAACTGGGCGCTGCTGCGCCACCTGCTGCAAGGCCCGAACTGGCGCTGCTACTGGCTGGGCTGCTTCGTCGCCGGGCTGGGCGTCATCACCAAGGGCGTGGGCGTGATCGCCCTGCTCATGCTGCTGCCCTACGCGCTGGCGCGGCGCGCCGGCTGGCAGGGCCTGGCGCAGACCCGGGGTGAGGGCTGGCGCTGGGCGCTGGGGGTGCCGGCACTGCTGGCGGCGATCGCGCTCTGGCTGGTCCCGATGGTGGGAACGGCTCTGTGGCGCGGGCAGCCCGAGTACCTGGACTACATGCGCAACATCCTGTTCGACCAGACCGCGCGCCGCTACGCCGGTCAGGTCGGCGGCCACGCCCAGCCCTTCTGGTACTTCGTGCCCGTGCTGCTGCTGCAGTTCTTCCCGCTGTCGCTCGTCTACGGCGCCGGCTGGCGCGAGCTGCGCGCCGGCTGGCGCGCGCGCGACGGCCGGCTCGCGCTGCTGCTGGGCTGGTGTGCCCTGGTGTTCGTGTTCTTCAGCCTGGCCGGCGGCAAGCGCGAGGTCTACGTCCTGCCCATGCTGCCCATGCTGGCGCTGGCGCTCGCGCCCACCCTGCTGCGGGTGGCGGATGCGCCCTGGCTGCGCCGCTGGGCGCTCGCCTGCGCGCTCGCGCTCGGCGCCGCCCTGGTCGGACTCGCGGCCTGGGCCGGGTCCGGCCGCTGGGCGCGGCTGCAGGCGGTGATGCTGGAACGCGGGCTGCACGCGCAGGAGCTGCAGCCGATCTACCTGTGGCTGGCGGCGGCCGGCGCCGCCGCCCTGCTCGGCGCCGCCATCTTCCGCGCCCGCCGCGGCGCACACGCCCTGCTCACCGCCCTGGCCGCGCTGTGGCTGGCCTGGGGCCTGGGGGTGGCGCCACTGGCCAACGACAGCGTGAGCGCGGCCGAGCTCATGCGCGAGGTGGACCGCATCGCCGGGCCTGGGGAGGAGGTCGGCATGGTGGCCTGGAAGGAGCAGAACCTGCTCATGTCGCCGCGCCCGCTGCACGACTTCGGCTTCGCCAACCCCCCCGCCGAGCAGTTCGAACGCGCCCAGGCCTGGCTGCGCGAAGCCCCCGAGCGGCGCTGGATCTTCGCCCGCCAGGTGGCGGTGCAGGCCTGCGTGGACCGCAGCCAGGTCGTCGTCGCCGGCCAGGCCAACCGCTTGCAGTGGTGGATGTTCAGGCTCGCGGCGGTGCGGCCGGGCTGCCGGCTGGCGCCGTCGGCCGCGGACCCGGATTCGATCGACTGACGCCGATCCGGTCGTCGACGGACGCCGCGGACCGGCAACCCGCCGTCAGGTCCCAGGCCGGCTCGTAGACCTTGGTCTGGACCTCCAGCAGCCCGAGCACGGTGTGGAACAAGGCGTCGTGCGAGGTCGGCTGTGCGGAGCGGCGGCGCAGGCAGTCGGTGTCCAGGCCGCTGCGCGCCGGCCAGCCGGCGGACCACCACATCAGCATCGGCACCCGGGTCTGCTCGGCCGGCGCGATGGCGTAGGGCATGCCGTGCAGGTACAGGCCCTTCTCGCCCAGCGACTCGCCGTGGTCGCTGAGGTAGATCAGGCTGCTGTCCACCTGCGCCGCGTGCTGCGCCAGCTTGGCGATCAGGCTGGCCAGCACGTGGTCGGTGTACAGCAGGGCATTGTCGTAGGCGTTCACGATCTCGGCCTGGCTGCACTGGCGCAGGTCGTCGCTGGCGCAGGCGGGCTGGAAGCGGTCAAAGGCCGGCGGGTAGCGACGGAAGTAGGCCGGCCCGTGGTTGCCCAGCATGTGCAGCACCCAGACCTGCACCCCTTGCGCGCGCGCCAGGCGCTCGTCCAGCCCGACCAGCAGGCCTTCGTCCAGGCAGCGCCCGTCGGCGCACAGCCCGGACGGGTTCAGGCTCGCCACCGTGTCCTGCGGCAGGCCGGCGCACACGCCCTTGCAGCCGGACTGGTTGTCGCGCCAGTGCACCGCCACCCCGGCGCGCGCCAGCAGGTGCAGCAGCGACTCGCTGCCGCGGATGCGCCGGGCGTCGTAGTCGCGCCGGCCGACGGGGGCGAACATGCAGGGCAGCGAGGTCTCGGTGTCGCTGCCGCAGGCCTGAACCTGGGCGAAGTTCAGCACCGGCAGCCGCGCCAGCTCGGGCGTGGTGGGGCGCGCATAGCCGGACAGGCCCCAGTTGGCCGCACGCGCGGTTTCGCCGACCACCAGCACCAGCACGCGCGGCCGGGGGCTGGCTGCGTCGCCCGCCAGGCGCGCCGCCTCGTCCAGCGGCAGGCGCGGGCGGGCCGCCTGGCGCGCATCGGCGGCGAGCACGGCGCCGGTGGACCACAGCACGTTGGACGGCGTGATCAGGTAGCGCAGCTCGTGGCGGTTGCGCATCAGCGAGGCCAGGGGCTGGAACAAGGCCAGCAGCAGGCCCAGGACGAGCAGCGCCGAGACCGCGATCGCGACCCCGCGCCGCAGCAAGGCCGCGCGCCAGGGGCGACGCTCGATGGGCAGGCGCCACAGCAACAGCAGCGGCAGCCCGGCGTACAGCAGCAGGTGCGCCAGCAGCCGCAGCGACCACAGCTCGCGCGCCTCCGCCACATCGGTACGCAGCACGTTGCGCAGCATGGAGGGGTCGAGCACGACGCCCAGGTCCTGCATGAACCAGCTCGCCACCGCGGCGACCACGGTCAGC
>CAUJJP010000070.1 GCA_963205525.1 Pseudomonadota bacterium
GCGCGGCTGGAGGACTTCCTGGGCGCCATGGTCAACATCTACGGCCCGCGCATGCTGCGCTACAAGGGCGTGCTGTGGATGAAGGGCACGGAGCGCAAGGTCATCTTCCAGGGCGTGCACCAGCTCATGGGCAGCGACCTGGGCCCCGCCTGGAAGGCGGACGAGTCGCGCACCAGCAAGATGGTGTTCATCGGCATCGAGCTGCCGCGCGACATCCTGACCCAGGGCCTGGAGCAGTGCCTGGTGCCTGCCTGAAGCGGGTTTCCGGCCGGCCCGAAGGCCGGATTGTGTCAAGGTTTCGGCAGATCGCCGGTGTTTTGCCGGCGTCTGGTGCCCGGTGCCATCGCGGGTGGCTACAATCGCCGCCTTCGTACGGGTGCCCCCGCTGAACGGGGGCCGTTATGCTCGCGTCGCCCAAGAAGGTCATACAACAGGGCGCTTATCGGATGACAAGGACCCCGTGTCGTCCGCTGGCCACGTGATCGGCGCTGCGCCCACCGGGCGTCGGTGCCGACAGGAGACGAGACAAGTGAAAACTGCGGCTGCCAAGAGCCCGGCACCCCCCAAGGCCAAGCCTGCCAAGGCGACACCGAGCGTGGTCAAGCCCGCCAGCAAGACCCAGGCGCCCGCGCCGGCCGCCAGCAAGACCCAGGCGCCCGCGCCGGCCGCCAGCAAGGCTGGCAAGCCCCCGGTCCGATCGGCCACCACCCGGGCGTCGGCTGCGGTGACCGCTCCCAAGACCACCTCGGCGCGGCCGCCGCTGCCTGTTCCCAAGAATCTGCCCATGCCCTCTGTTGCCATCCCCCCGGTGCCGGTGCCGGTCAAGAAAGACCCCAAGCTGGCCAACAACTGGAAAACCAAGTCTGTCGAGCAGCTCAGCGATCCGGAGATCATCGCCATGCCCGACAGCGAGTACATGAACGACAAGCAGCTGGCCTATTTCCGCCACAAGCTGGTGCAGCTGAAGGACGACATGCTGGCCAACGCCGGCCAGACGGCAGAGAACCTGCGCGACGACACCGTGGTGGTGCCCGATCCGGCCGACCGCGCCACCATCGAGGAGGAGCACGCGCTGGAGTTGCGCACGCGCGACCGCGAGCGCAAGCTGCTCAAGAAGATCGAGCAGTCGATCGCCCGCATCGACGCCGGCGACTATGGCTACTGCGACGAAACCGGCGAGCCCATTGGCGTGCCCCGTCTGCTGGCACGCCCGACCGCCACGCTGTCGCTGGAGGCGCAGCAGCGGCGCGAGCTCAAGCAGAAGATGTTCGGCGACTGAGCGCGCGAGCGAACCCGCCATGTCCGTTCTGACCGTGCCTGCGCATCCGCCCGGCCATGCCGGACCCGCTCACACGGTCTGAGCCGGCACCACGGCCGGACATTCGATGACCAGGGGAGCGACCGAGCCATGAACAAGCCTTCCGAATCCGGCGGACTGCTGTCCAAGATGGTGCGGTTCGTCAAGAACCCCACCACGCACTGGGCCGACCTCGACCAGCCCGCGTCCGAGGAGGGCGACAGCGAGTCGCGCCTGGCGCTCAAGGAGATGATCGAGCGCAAGCGCCGCAACGATTTCGTGCGCAGCCGCGAGTTCGACATGCTGCGCAAGCTGCGCCGGCGCGAGACGCTCAAGGACAGCGATCTGGCGGCGGGCGGCCCGTCCTTCTACCCCAGCAGCCAGCCCGCCAACACCGGCGAGCGCGAGCGGACGCTGAAGAAGATCAACGAAATCGAAGCGCAGATGTCGACCGCCTGGTTCAAGCTGCGGCCCGGCTCGGGCCAGTCGCCAGCGGAGCCGGCGTCGGCCGATGCCGCCGCGCCATCGGCGCACGCGTACGACAAGACCGACCCGATGCCGCTGCCCACCGCCGGGCTGCGGCCGATGGATGCGCCGCCTGGCTTCGCGCCCACCGTGACGATGGACCCCATGTCCGCCCCGGCGCCGGTAGCCGCGCCAGCCCGAGCGGCAGGCACCGGCTTCGGTGGGCCGATGCTGGGCGAAGTGCCGGAATTCAACGTCGAAGTCATGGCCGCCGGACGGCAGGACCCGGAGCTCGAGGAAGCCGCGATCCTGTTCGCCAATGGCGACGCCGCCGGCGCTGAAGCGCTGTTGCTGGCGCTGCTGGCCGAGGGCGGCAGCCGGCGCCAGGACCTCGATACCTGGCTGACGCTGTTCGACCTTTATCGCTGCACTGGCGATCAGACCAAGTTCGACGACATCGCGCCGGCGTTCGCGGCGCTGTTCGGGCGATCGGCGCCGCAGTGGGCCGGCCTGCTTGAACAGGTGCCGACACCGGCGCCCTTTGCGTCTGCCCCGATGCCCGGCGGTGGCGGTGCGTTCCACTGGAGCAGCCCCGGCGCGATCGGCACGCAGTCGGTGGCCGCGCTGCGCGTGTCGCTGGAGCGCCAGGCGCCGCCCTGGCGCGTCGACTGGCGCGCGCTCAAGACCATCGAGCCGTCGGCGCTGCCGGCGCTGATCGAGCTGCTTCAGCGCTGGGCCGACACGCCGGTGCGACTGAAAACGCTGGACGTCGAGCGCTTGCTTCAGGTGCTGACCGAGCACTCGCCCACCGGTGACCGCGGCGCCGATCCGCGGTGGTGGGAGGCCCGACTGGCGCTGCTGCGTGTGCTCGGGCGGATGGACGACTTCGATCTGGTGGCGCTGAACTACTGCGTCACCTATGAGGTGTCCCCACCCGCCTGGGAAGAGCCCAGCAACAGCTGGAGCAGCATGACGGACGATGGCGAAACCCTGATGCCCAGTCAGTTCGGTGCCGAGGAGCCGGAGATGTTGCTGCCGCCCATGGCAACGGATCATGAGCCGCCCGCGGACGAACCGGGCGAAGGCGTCATTGCCACCGCGCTGGAAGGGACGTACACCGGCTCGTTCGGCGCGGTCCTGCAGCCGCTGGGCGAGCAGGACGACGCCCAGGCGTTCGAATTCAACTGCCGCCAGCTGGTGCGGGTGGATTTCGGCGCCGCGGGCGACATGCTCAACTGGGCCACCCATCAGCAGGGCAACGGCAAGGCGGTGCGCTTTCAGCAGGTCAACCGCCTGGTGGCGGCGTTCTTTGGCGTCA